>DUNT01000128.1 GCA_012839205.1 Clostridiaceae bacterium | reverse complement strand
TCCAAACAATTCAGACATCGTAAAAAAGTGCTTTTACCGCTTCCGGAAGGGCCTATAATCGCAACTTTTTCGCCTTCACGAATGGTGTTGGTAATTCCTTTAAGCGCCTCTAAGCTACCATAATGCTTCTTTAAATCAATTACGTCTATCACTTTTTCTTAGGCTCCTTTCCATTATTCTTATCAGCAAGGCTATTGCCATTACCAATACAATATAAATAAATGCCATAACTAGGTATGGAACCATGAATTCATAACTGTTGGTACCTATGTAATTAAAGGCAACAAATAAATCGGCAGCACCAACAAAGCTGACTACCGATGTTTCCTTTATAAGAGCAATGAATTCGTTTCCCAGGGTGGGCAGTATATTCTTGACAGCCTGAGGAACCACAACCTTCATCATGGAAACACCGTAACTTAAGCCTACCGCACGGGCAGCTTCCATCTGCCCCGAATCCACTGACATGATACCGCTTCTCATGATTTCCGAAACATAGGCACCACTGTTTAAACCAAACACCAGAACACAGACATCAACAGCCGTTATATTTGATCCTATCAGCGGAAAAACCACATAATAAAACACCAAAAGTTGCACAACAACCGGTGTACCTCTAAACAACCCCACATAAAACTTACAGAAATTATTAAGTATTCTGGGTAATCGTTTATACTTTGGAATTACCTCAATAATAGCAATTACTGTACCGATTATTATTCCGATAGCCAATCCTACAGTGGCTATATATAAAGTATTTTGTAATCCGGTGAGTACTTTAGTATAGCCATTGTACTCATAAAACATTTTCCAGAATATCTCGATTTTCTTATCAAAATTCCCCATAGCACTTTCCTTTTTAAACTCTACTGCGTTTATACAATGATTATACAATAATAATAACAATATATAAAACGGTTTTTTATATCTGTCCGGAACATATTAGAAGAGGCTAGCTCAATCCAGGATTGCCATTCTGAGTTAGCCTCCAATATTTACATTATAAACAGAGATTTTATTTGTTAATTGAGCTCATTTATTGCTTCTGAAATAAATTGGGCAGGTGCTTCATCAATAATAACGTAATTAATATTTCCGTTTATCATATCCTGAACAGCTAATGAACCTGATTTATAACCTATACACTCTGTTTGAAAACCGGAAAAGCCCCAATCCTCATCACCTTCAACATAGAACTGGCCTGTAGTACCATTCTGAACACCAATCTTAGTATCGCTTCCGAACTTTGACAGAATAGCTTCTACTTCTTCTGCTGTTTTGGCATTATCAAAAGTCGTATCGTTTGCCATAACTATGAGTTTTTGCGCAGCATCATAGTATTTGTCCGAAAACGTGACGTATTCTTTTCTGTCTTCTTTTATGGTAAGGCCGGCCATTGCTATATCAGCTTTACCCTGACCTACCGAAAGGCAAACTGCATCAAAATCCATGTTGCTGATAACCAGTTCTTTTCCAAGATAATCAGCAAGAAGTTTAGCGATTTCCATATCAATACCCAAGTATTTATCACCTGCGGTATATTCAAATGGTTCAAACCCGGCATTAGTAGCAACAACAAGTTGATCTTTACTGCTGTTAAGTTCAGCTGACTCAACAGGTTCGGGAGTGCCGTCACCAAAATATTTATTAAGTATAGCATCAAATGTACCGTCTGCTTTGATCTGAGCAATGAATTTATTTACCTCTTCAAGCAGCTCAGGTTGGTTTTTGTCTACTCCAAAGGCGTATTCTTCCTGCGTGAGCTGAATATCAATAACCTTTACGGCTTTGCTTGATACTCCTGCAGCATCAGGGGCTTTTTGGCCACAACCTGCAAATACGGCGACAATCATCATCATAACAAGTGTCATTGCAATAATCTTTTTCATTTTTATATCCTCCTCAGCCATTGAATACTTATACATATTCGTCAATGTTTTTGTATAAATATACATTAACTTATTCTTATATCTTTGTCAATACGTTTTATACATTTTTAAGGATTGCATATTATTTTAAAAATTGCGTATATGTATCGATACATATACGCAAAATGTGTACAAAGAATAAAAACCCATCAGTATTATATCATTGAATCTTAATTGACATGGTTTGTATTTCTATTCATATGCTTTTTCAGATAGAGGCCAGTATATGACCTGGGATTATCCATTATTTCTTTTGGGGTACCCTGGGCAACTACTGTTCCCCCTTCATCCCCACCTTCGGGACCTAAATCGATTATATAATCGGCTGTTTTTATTACATCCAGATTGTGTTCGATTACAATTACGGTATTACCTTTATCCACAAGCTCCTGCAGCACATTTGTAAGTTTGTGAATATCGGCGAAATGCAAGCCGGTGGTAGGTTCATCCAGTATATATATGGTTTTCCCTGTACTCTTTCTGCTTAGTTCAGCGGCCAGTTTGATTCGCTGAGCTTCACCGCCGGACAAGGTTGGAGAAGGCTGCCCCAGTTTTATATAGGATAATCCTACATCATACAGGGTTTGAATCTTTCTTTTTATTGCCTGTATATTTTCAAAGAAACTAAGGGCTTCTTCCACAGTCATATTCAGCACATCATAAATATTCTTTCCCTTATAACGTACCTCAAGAGTTTCCCGGTTATATCGTTTTCCGTTGCAAACCTCGCAAGGCACGTAGACATCAGGCAAGAAGTGCATCTCTACCTTTACTGTACCATCGCCTTTACAGGTTTCACAACGGCCTCCTGTGACGTTAAAGCTGAATCTGCCTTTTTTATAGCCACGCATCCTGGCCTCCGGTGTTGACGCAAACAAGTCTCTGATTAAATCAAAAACACCGATATATGTTGCCGGGTTAGAACGGGGCGTTCTTCCTATCGGACTTTGGTCAATCTCAATTATTTTGTCAAGATGCTCTATACCCTCAATTCTGTCATGTTTACCCGGAACTGTTCTTGCTCTGTTGAGTTTTTTAGCCAAAGCCTTATATAAAATCTCATTCATAAGACTGCTTTTTCCTGAACCTGAAACACCGGTAACGCAAGTAAATACACCCAAAGGAAAAGTTACGTCTATATTCTTCAAATTGTTTTCTCTGGCCCCAAATACTTTAAGAAATTTATCCTGAGTCCTCACTGTTTCGGGTACGGGAATAGATACTCTACCGCTTAAATACGCTCCCGTAATGGAAGAGGGATTGTTCATAAGGTCTTTGGCAGTACCACACGCAATTATTTCTCCTCCATGTTCTCCGGCACCGGGCCCGATATCTATAATATAATCGGCGGCAAACATTGTATCCTCATCATGCTCAACAACTATAACGCTATTACCTAAGTCCCTCAAATCCTTTAGTGCTGTCAGAAGTTTGTCATTATCCCGCTGATGAAGACCTATACTGGGTTCATCGAGGATGTAGTCCACTCCTACAAGCCCAGAGCCTATTTGTGTTGCCAGACGGATCCGCTGCAATTCTCCACCCGACAGGGTACCTGTAGCCCTGGACAAAGCCATGTAATCCAGTCCTACAGTTATTAAGAAGTTTGTCCTTGTCTGAATCTCTTTTAAAATCTGTTTTCCAATTGCTTTTTGAAAATCTGTCAGCTTTAAGTCTTTTATAAATAAAGCAAAATTCTTTATAGACATATCTGTTATTTCAAATATGTTTTTACCAGCAATGGTTACTGCCAGGGACTCTTTCCTTAATCGCTGTCCCTTGCACAACGGACAGGGAGTAATACGCATATAGGATTCATATTCAGCTTTTGTAATATCTGAAGATGTCTCCCTGTAATACTTCTCCACACTGCTTATTATTCCTTTGAAAGTCACATCGTGAATCTTATCCCCCCATCTTCCGTCATAATATACTTTCACTGTGCGGTCGGTACCGTAAAGTAAAATATCATGTATCTCTTTTGGATAAGATTCAAAAGGAACATCCAGAGAAAAGTCGAATTCTTCGGCCAGAGCTTCCAGAATTGCTCTGGACCAGCTTCCCTCCTGTTTGGATGATCGCCAGCCTATAACCTGTATTGCCCCCTCATTGATACTCAGACTTTTATCGGGAATCATGAGTTCTTCATCAAAATGTTTTTTGCACCCGATTCCAAAACATTCGGGGCAGGCTCCAAAGGGACTGTTAAAAGAAAAGTTCACAGGCTCTAAATCTCCAATGCTTATTCCACATTCAGCACAAGCTAAATTCTGGCTTAATGTAAACTGCTTTTGACCTATAACATCAACTGTTAATACACCATCTGTTATGGTAAAAACATTTTCTATGGAATCGGCTAATCGGGCTTCTATTCCCGGACGTATAATTAACCTGTCAACAATAATATCAATATTATGTTTTTTGTTCTTCTCAAGAACAATTTCTTCAGATAATTCACGTAGCTGGCTGTCAATAAAAGCACGGACATAACCACTTTTCCTGGCTTGTTCCAACACCTTTTTATGACGGCCTTTTCTTCCTTTAACAACTGGTGCCAGCAATTGAATTTTTGTACCTTCGGGAAGACTCATAAGCTTTTCAACCATCTGATCCACCGATTGACTCATAATTTCCTTACCGCATTCCGGACAGTGAGGTATACCTATCCTGGCATATAAAAGCCGAAGGTAGTCGTATATTTCGGTAACAGTCCCTACTGTTGAACGTGGATTATGAATCGACGTTTTCTGTGAAATTGAGATGGCAGGAGATATGCCTTCAATGCTAAGTACATGGGGCTTTTTCATCTGGCCCATGAATTGTCTTGCGTATGAAGACAGTGACTCCATGTATCTTCTTTGCCCATCGGCATAAATAGTATCAAAGGCAAGAGAGGATTTACCGGAACCACTGATTCCGGTAAGAACCACCAATTGGTTTTTTGGTATGTCTATATCAATGCTCTTTAAATTATTTTCAGATGCCCCCCTGATTTTAAGGCAGGATTCTTTTGCTATTGTAATCAGTCCTTTCAATAATGCATAACAATAAGCTCAAAAAAAATGCAGATATCTGCTGTTTATTTGATTTTAGCACATAAACCGGCCATTTTTTTTCACGAAATTTAATGATAATAAGGCCTTTATTTCGTTATATTTTGAAGTTTATATGTGAGTTTTATAAAACAAAAAACGGCATAAGTCCGAAACAGTACTCAGCCGTTACATTATCTATCAATAAATGCGTTATTCATAATCAACTTACCCTTTATCGAAATTAAGACTTCGCAATTATCCCGGGTGATTGAAACCTCATGAAAGCAAATCTTTATTTTCGTCAGAGGGCATAGCTCAGCTTTTAGGAAACATGCTCCAAAATAAATGGAAGAACTTCCTCGGGTGAAATATTTAATGCTGCTGCAAATTCCTCATATAAATTTTTTTCTGCGGCTTTCATAATATCTTCATCAATTTTCATCAATTTTTTACCAGCGGCGGTTTTTTCCTGCTTTTCTAAATATATTGTTCTGACCAGATTGACCCAACCCTTTGTTTCACCTTTTTTCAAAGTAGCCTTGAAAAGTTCGTTTCTTTTCTTGTCATCGTCTATCCACATTGATTCCTGCTTTGGCATAGACTCAATTAAGGAAAAGACATCTTCCCGTTTTATAATCTTCCGCATAAATACCTTCTTATTATTTACCGGTGTTTTAATTGTCAAGTTGTTTTCGTAGACAGGTTGCAGTATATAAAAATCAGTTTCATTATTATTTATATCCTTTTCCTTCCGTATATCAACAACTCTGCATACTCCCATATTATTGTAAATAATATGGTCATTAATCTTAAACATTATTACCTCCTTTTTACAGTCTAGGCGTTAATTTGCTAAAACTACAGGTGCAAAAAAATAGAGTCCAAATATCTGCAGGTGCAGTATTTAAACTATACTACTATTCTACCACAAAAACATGATAAAATGTAAAAAACTTTCGGAAGCGTATTCTTCTAATACCCCAAATGAAGTCCGAAAACAACAATAGTAACTTTATGTAAACATCAGCGTTATATCAGAAGCAGTCCATCCAAATCCAAAACTACAATCTTTCTTGAAGTTTTTTGTGCAATATACCCCGCATCCTCAAGCTCGGCCAACTTTCTGCTGATGGTTTCAGGGGTGGTCCCTAAATATGAGGCCAAGTCCTTTTTACTCATAGGCAGCAGAAATTCCATGGATTTATTGTTCTCAACACATTCAGCCAAATACTGTGCTATACGTGTTTCCACTTTCTCTGTTGAAACACGGGTAGTTTGAACTTCCGACTTTTCAAGCCTTCTGGAAAACTCAGATAAAATCTTTAATGATATAGAAGGATATCTTATCAGAAAATCCTGTAAATCTCTGCGGTTAATCATGCATACCTCGGTATCCTCCATGGCCTGGGCATACGATTCGTGAGTAGATTCACTGAATAATGCCAATTCTCCGGTAAAATCACCTGTTGTCAAAATTCTTACCAATTGTTCCTTTCCGGACTCGGATAGCCGAAAAATTCTGATCCTGCCCTTATTAACAATATAAAGTGAATCTGACTCATCCCCTGCTCTATAAATTATCTCACCCTTTTTGTATTTTCCAGGTTTTATAGTCTGAACAATTTCATCCATCTGTTGATCCTCCAGATGGTTAAATATTGGCACTATAGAAACACAGGACTTATGATGTGTATTGCAATGGTGGCAGTTACTGTGATTACAAGTATTCATTTTTGTCTCCTTTTGGTTATATAAATCAGCATATTATTCTGCTAATAGATAGTTACTGTCTTAACCGTCAGTTATATTTTATATACCCACACAAATAATTTTACACCAATTAGACCTTTAATGCTCACTTTTTTATTAGTCTGTTACCGCCATATTCAAGCTGATACCTTGAACTGTCCAAATGTAACAGGCGGATGAGGAATACCTCGTCCGCCTGTAATATTGCTAATAGAAATTTTTTATTAATCTTAATAATTTTCACATCTTATTTCGAAGAAACACTGTGAATATTTGCATACAGGACATACTTCAGGTGCTTTCTTACCCATTACAAGGTGTCCGCAAATGCGGCATTCCCACATTGCCTGTTCACCTTTCTCAAATACCTGCTGCATTTCTACATTATGCAGTAATTTACGGTAACGCTCTTCATGAGATTTCTCAATTGCTGCAACTCTGCGGAAACGGGCTGCCAGTTCCGGAAAGCCTTCTTCCTCTGCGTCCTTTGCAAATCTGTCATACATATCTGTCCATTCATAGTTTTCACCTTCAGCAGCAGCCAGGAGATTCTCAGCAGTATTTCCCAAACCGCCAAGCTCTTCAAACCATATGCGGGCATGCTCCTGCTCGTTTCTGGCTGTCTTCAGGAATATTTCTGCCAATTGGTCATAGCCTTCCCTCTGGGCTATGTGAGCAAAATATGTGTACTTGTTTCTTGCCTGGCTTTCACCGGCAAAAGCTTCCTGTAGATTCTTTTCTGTCTTTGTTCCGGTATACTTGTTAACCTTTCCGTCCTTTTCTTCAACTAACTCAAAAACAGAAGCCGGTTGATTACATCTTGGACATTTAAAATCCTCAGGCAAATCTCCTTCATGAATATAACCACATACTGTACAACGATATTTTTTCATACTTATCTCCTCCAAAATAAATTCATTTTTAAGATTTTCTAATAGTTTTTTAACCGTATTAACAGGAAATCCTTCAGGTTGGTCCTTACTCAACAGCGACTCCAGAAGCTCCTTGGTATTCTGGCTCTGGGGAAGCATATATCCTGCCTCACGGATAATATCTTCGGCCATAATTCGGTTGGACTTTTCAATTGCCCTTGCAAGTTGTCCCGACAGACCTGTTGCTATACTTTCTTGTTCAGCTTTGCTGCGTAACAGTGCCTTCATAGCACCAAGAACTTCATCTGTCTTAGGCTGTTGCTGAGGATATTTTTTAGGAACCATAGAAATTGCGCCTGATGGACAAGCATCTGCACAATCTCCGCATCCAATACACTTATCGACATCGATTATACTGTTCTCGGTATCAGATGCTCCTGTGGGGCATACATAAAGGCACAAACAATCCTTAGTACATAAGCGAATATTTCTTACTGCATACTTATCAGCCATTCTCATTACCCCCTTCCACCTTTTCCATTTTCCAGGCAGGTACTTTGCAAACAGGGCAAAGTTCCGGCGGTGTGTCTCCTATGTAAATAAATCCGCAGATTGTACAAACATAGACACCCGTATTTTGAAGCATAGTTTCACCCTCTTTTTGATACCTGGCCAAGAGCGAATTAAGGATGCGGGTAACCTTTTCAGCCCAGGTAAGAGCTCGCAATGCACCCCTGTCTTTGGCTTCGGATGATATAGCTTTAGCGATTGGAACACCTTCCTCAAGGTCCTTTTCAACTAAAGCAATCAGTTTGTCATAACTAGGGTCTTTGTAAGAAGCCGTTGCCGCTTTAAAGTAATCTGCCAACTCATTAAACAGCTTTGCTTCTTCTGGTTTGTACTGTTTTTCGCATCCCCGGGCCAGATTTGTGCATATAACACTGACTTCCAGCGGGGATAACTCCTTCATATCCCCGGAATGTTCGATTACAGGTAAAGGCTTCTTTTCTGATACCTTGGCCTGCTCTCCCTGTTTGTAGAATTCAGCCTTTGTTGCGCCACAGAGCGGACAAACCCAATCCTCCGGGATATCCTCCCAAGCCGTGCCCGGTGCAATACCTGCTTCGGGTATTCCTTTTGCTTCATCATAAATGTAGCCGCAAATGGAACACACATACTTTCCCATATCATACCTCCTGATTTTTTTATGATCTCCGGAATGCATAGACTTGCTAGCTACCGAAAATATACTAGAATAACACAATGCAAAAATAAAACAGATTCACTGATTCCTATACTCGAAGACATCCCGGGCAAATACCTTTAAAATATACATGCCTGTCAAAAACTTTGAAATTGTCCAGTCCATCATTTGGAATTGACTCCAGTTTTATTTCGAAATCAAAAATTGTTTTGCAGGTTTCACATTTAAAGTGTCCGTGTTCTTCGGTATTAATATCATACCTTGTTTCATTATCCTCTATATTAATTACCCTGACCAAATCTTCTTCTACCAATTTTTTTAATGTATTGTAGACTGTTGTTTTTGACAAGGTAGGTATGGTTTTTTGAATATCTGTAAATATCTGATCAACAGTTGGATGACAACGATTTTTATCAAGGTATTCTAAAATCTTCATCCTATGATACGAAAGATTTATATTTCTATTCATTAATTCTTTTTTTAATTTCTCGAATTTCATGGTATACACCACCTTAATAGTATAATGTAATTATTACAAACTTGTAATTGTTACACTTATTATATAACATGTAAAATGATTTGCCAAGAAGAAAATCTAAATATTTTAAAAAACGTAATTGAGACTTCACATATACCCTGTTATTGTAAAAAAAATAAATAATCTTCCGCATATTATGTGATATTGTAATATGGAAAATATCTCTTAAAGAAATCTTAATGAATTTAATTATTGGTTTTTAAAATGTTTATTTACATAATGGTATAGGAGGTTGAATTGGATGTATAATATTTTAATTTGTGACGATGAAAAGGATATCGTATCAGCTTTAAAGATCTATTTATCATCGGAGAATTACAATACATACGAAGCATACACCGGGAAAGAAGCACTTCAAGTCATAAAAAACAATGATATTCACCTTGTCCTTATGGATATAATGATGCCTGAAATGGACGGCTTGGCGGCCATGGTAAAAATACGCGAGTTAAACAATATCCCCATCATATTACTTACCGCCAAAGGTGAAGATACTGATAAAATTTTGGGCTTAAATATTGGCGCCGACGATTATATTACTAAGCCCTTTAATCCCGTGGAAGTGCTGGCAAGAGTAAAGTCTCAGCTGCGAAGATATATGCAGCTCGGAGGCGGAGCCGTAAAAACGCATAATCTTTGTATTGGCGGTATAGAACTGGATGATAAAACAAAGACAGTAACCCGTGACGGCGACATTGTCAATTTAACTCCAACAGAATACGACATTCTAAAACTGTTTATGGAAAATCCCGGTGAAGTATTTTCTCCAAAAACAATTTATAACCGGGTATGGAACGAGACCTCCTTTGGTTCTGAAAGTACTGTGGCAGTTCATATCCGGCATCTTCGGGAAAAATTAGAGATTAACCCTTCGGAACCCAGACACTTAAAAGTAGTATGGGGCCAAGGCTATAAAATGGAGTGAGGCGAAAGAATATGAATAGATTAAAACATAGTTTACCGGCAAAGGTAGCCGCTATATTTCTTTTAGTTATTACTATTTTAAGTTCGTTATTTGGGGCTGTTGGTATATATGTACTGGCTGAGAATGGTTTCTATCAATTACCAGTTGCATATATTAAAAAAAAGGCATTTGAGAATATAACCCGAAGCAATGCTTACACTGTTTTATACGATTATTTTCCCCCATATAAGTACTATAATCATAATTTGAATGAATACCAAGAGGCTTTCTCTACTGAAAATACAAACTTCTTGTTTATCCTAAAGGATTCAGATGGTAATATTCTATTAAGCAATTACTCAAATGAAGATTATCAATTAAGAAGTACTTATACCTATGATGGGCATTTTAACGCATTCTACGAAGCTACAGATTTCGATGCTGCTTTAGCCGAAAATGATACATACACAATTGATTGTTTTGTAAAGAAAACACTGACTGCAAATGATCGATATTCGATTGCTGAATACTGGATAAACTTTTCTTATAAAGTTCGATATGCCTTAATACCCATTACACTAATATCAATAACAGCGGCAATTATCTTGTTTATTTTTCTTATGTGCAGTGCAGGCCGCCGGAAAGGCAAAGATGAAATTGTACCAAATGGCATAGACAAGATTCCCTTTGACATTTTATTGCTTGTGCTTTTAATAATCGTAGTAATAGAATATACCATACTCGCTCAGTTTTATGATATATCAACTATAGGGATAATACTGATTTCGGCAGTGTTTGGAATTATTGATATCCTTCTTGTTTTAATGTCTTGTATGACCTTCGCTACCAGATGCAAATTAGGAGGTTGGTGGAGAAACACCATAACATATCTTGTCTTAAGATTTATTTTTAAATTAATAAGCAAAGTATATAATAGCATTAAATACATCTTGCTTAATACACCTTTGATTTGAAAAACGGTACTTATTATTCTTGGCCTATCTTTGGTAGAATTTGTAGCACTGGCTACTTTCCGTGATAGAAGTACTTTGGCCCTACTATGGTTTCTCGAAAAACTTATCTTAGTTCCTGCAGTACTCTTTATTGCCATAGGCCTAAGAAAGTTACAAACCGGCGGTAAAAAAATAGCCGCAGGTGATTTAGGCTATCAGGTAGATACAAAGTACTTGTTCTGGGATTTTAAAGGCCATGGAGAAAATTTAAATAGTATCAGCAAAGGAATGTCAAAAGCTGTTGATGAACGCATGAAAAGCGAACGTTTAAAGACGGAGCTTATTACTAATGTATCACATGATATTAAAACACCCCTTACCTCCATTATTAACTATGTAGACTTAATCAAAAAGGAAGATGTAGAAGATGAGACTTTGAAGGAATATATCAGTGTGCTTAATCGTCAATCTGCAAGACTTAAAAAGCTAATTGATGATTTAGTGGAAGCATCAAAGGCCTCAACAGGTAATATTGAAGTTAATAGAGTTCGTACCGAAATAGGAATTTTATTAACTCAGACGGTGGGTGAATATGAGGAAAAATTAAAAGAAAACGGCTTAGAGCTTATCTTAAAGAAACCGGAAGATGAAATTTTCATTTTGGCAGACGGAAGGCTTTTGTGGAGAGTTTTTGACAACTTAATGAACAATATCTGCAAATATGCTCAGCCCTCAACCAGGGCTTATATTAATCTTGATAAAGAAGATAAGCAGGCTGTCATAACTTTTAGAAATATTTCAAAATATCCTCTTAATATATCCAGCGATGAGCTCCTTGACAGATTCATTCGGGGAGACAGTTCCAGAAACACAGAAGGCAGTGGTTTGGGTCTTTCCATTGCTAAAAGCCTAACAGAATTGCTGAACGGTACACTGGATTTATATGTCGATGGTGATTTGTTCAAGGTTGTTGTAAAATTTAATGTAATAAAATAGTCTCATTGTTTACTGGGAACACAAGATTATACAGGTGCAAACTTTTCCATAATTCTTTCTGCCACCTTGATTCCGTCAACCGCTGAAGACATTATGCCGCCGGCATAGCCGGCGCCTTCTCCTACAGGATATAGGCCGTTTATATTAGACAGATAATTACTGTCTCTGGTTATTCTTACAGGTGAAGAGCTTCTGGTCTCCACGCCGGTTAAAATGCTGTCGGGCATTGCAAAGCCACTGATTTTTTTATCAAAATCTTTTATTGCCTCTTTAAGGGTTTCAGTAACATAAATAGGCAGGCAGTCTTTAAGCTGGGTAAAAACAACTCCCGGTTTATAACTAGGTTCTACACTGCCCCGGCCGGTGCTTTGCTGGTTTTCCAAAAAATCACCTGTAAGCTGTGCCGGGGCTTTATAGCTTGCGCCTCCTGCCTCATAGGCTAACCACTCCCATTTCCTTTGAAATTCTATTCCCGCTAATGGATGCTGGTCAGGATAATCAGCAGGAGTAACACCTACCAGTATAGCTGAATTTGCATTCTTGCCATTTCTTTTGTATTTGCTCATACCGTTTGTCACCACATGATTTTCTTCAGAGGCTGCAGCAACAACATATCCGCCGGGGCACATGCAAAAAGTATATGCTGATCTACCGCTCCTACTGTGATAAGATAGTTTATACTCAGCCGCACCCAGCCCCGGATATCCCGCAAAATTACCATATTGCACCTTATCAATTATTTCTTGGGGATGTTCTATTCTCAGACCTATGGAAAATGCTTTTTGTTTCATTTCTACACCACGATCATAAAGCATTTTAAAAGTGTCCCGGGCACTGTGTCCAATGGCCAGCATTACTATTTTGCAACAAAGTTTTTCGTTATCATTAATAACCAGTTCTGATATTTCACCATCTTTAATGATAATGTCAGTTACTTTTGCCTTAAACCTCACATCCCCTCCATTGGCAATAATCTCTTGTCTGATGTTTTTAACAGTAGTTTTGAGTAAATCGGTTCCAATATGGGGCTTACTTTTATAAAGTATGTCGGGGGGCCCTCCTGCCTTAACAAACTCTTCGAGTACTAAGCGACACCGCTGGTCATTTATCAGCGTCGTAAGTTTACCATCCGAAAAGGTTCCGGCTCCTCCCTCACCAAATTGGACATTACTCTCAGTATCCAGTATACCGGTTTCCCAGAATGTATTGACTTTTTGAGTTCTGGTATCAACATCTTCTCCTCTTTCAAGGATGATGGGTTTATACCCGTTTCTTGAAAGAATCAGTCCCGCAAATAATCCTGCAGGACCCATACCTGCTATTACAGGCCGCTCATGCATTTTTTCTGTCCCGAATCTTATGCTGTTCTTTACTATATGGGGAGTGGGTTTTATATCCTTTTTCTGTTTTTTAAGGATGGCTTTTTCATTTTTTACTTCAACATCAAGTGTGTAAACATAATAAATATCACTCTTTTTTCTGGCGTCAACTGATTTTTTGAATATTATAAAATCAATAAGTTCCTGTTCCTCTATCTTCAGCATAGACAGTATAATACTTTTCAGTGCCTGTCTTTCCTCATTCTGATCCGATGCCTGGCTAATTCTGATTCTGATATTTGACAGTCTTATCATATAGGCTTATATCCCTTTCACTATAACTTCATATTGCGGCGCTTTTTCCGGCAATAAACCCTGATGACCAGGCCCATTGCAGATTAAATCCTCCACACTGCCCGTCAATATCCATAATCTCACCAGCAAAATAAAGGCCCTTCACTATCTTTGACTCCATGGTTTTGGGGTCTATTTCATCTGTCGCCACTCCTCCGGCTGTAACCTGGGCACTGGTCCAGCTTTTGGTTCCTCTGATTTTAAATCTCCAATCCTTTAGCACTCTTGCTATATTCTCTAATTCTTTGGCTGATACAGATGAAACCGGACGCTTTATATTTTCTATCCCGGCCTCTGCTAATACTACCGGTATCAGCCTTTTATTTATTAATCCTACAAAACTGAATTCTACAGATTTCCCGGGATTATACCCAAACCGTTTATTTATAAGAGTCCTAACTTCATCAACAGTCATATTGTCCAGTATATCAAGTTTTACATATGCCTCTTTCCCCTGATTCAAAAGCTCTCCTGCTTTTCTGCTTATTTGCAGTATTGGAGGGCCCGATACCCCGTAGTTTGTAAAAAGAATATCTCCTCTGTCTTTTACAACAGATTTATTTTTATGGATTATTTCAGCCGTTCCAACAAATTTAACCCCGTCAATACGTTTAAAATATTGACCTTCCAGCATAATCTGTACCAATGCCGGATAGATATCGGTTATAGTGTGCCCCAGCTTTTTTGCCAGTTCAAAGCCTCCTCCGTCAGATCCACTGGAGGGCATGGCTTTTCCTCCGGCAGTCAGTATCACCTTGTCGGTCAGATATTCTCCGCCGCCCTCCACTCTGATAATAAACTCATTGCCTCTCTTGAAAATCTTCTTTACATTTGCATCACAAATTATATTTACTCCGATATTATTAAGTTCGTATAAAAGAACGTCCAGAATACTTGAAGCCTGATCTGACATGGGAAAGACCTTGCCCAGGTCCTCCACCTTATGCTCAATTCCTAATTCATTAAAAAAACTGATTGTATCCTCTATTGTAAAACTCGATAATGCGCTGTGGGTGAATTTTGGATTATTTCCATTATAGCAGCTGACATTAGTATTTACATTGGTATAATTACATCTTCCGTTTCCGGTAGCCAAAATTTTTTTACCTACCCGCGGGTTCTTTTCCAGAATTGTAACATCTGCCCCAAGCCTTCTGGCAGAAACAGCAGCCAGCATACCCGCCGCTCCTCCGCCTACAACTATAATCTGCTTATTCCTCATACATGCATCCTTTACCTTAACGTTCATAGATTATTTTCATTCCTAATATATCATACTTTTATCCGGAATATAGAAACAAATTGATGGAACCTTTCACAGAAGATTTGTCTATATATTGTTGAAGGATTGGAATGACAAAAAGGGTATTATGCAAATAATGCATAATACCCTCTTATGGTTCCAGGTTATTATTAAAACTATTCTGCTTCTGTCTCTGCCTCTGCCTGTGCATCTTCCTCTCCATCTGATTCTGCGGCTGTATCAAGACCTCTCATTTTAGGTTTGTTAATTGTTAATATTATTTTATCAGCTTCGATTTCCGGGTCAATGCCCTCAGGGAACTTAACATCACCGATGGTTATTTTATCATCAGCATTAAGATCAGTAATATCTACTTCAATAAAATCGGGTATATTCTGTGGTAAGCCCTTGACCGGAATTTCATTTATATGCTGGATAACCAAAAGTTTTCTAAATTCAACTGACTCTTTTCCAATCAATCTGATGTCCACGTTTACCTTAATTTCTTCTGTAAATGATATTTCTTGAAAATTAACACTTAATAAATCTCTTTTTATCGGAGAATAATTCATTTCTTTAACCAATGCAGCTATATTTTCATCTCCGTCCATCTGAAGATTAAATATATAGTTTCTCCCGTATTTGGACAGATTCCTTAACAATTCCTCCTGTTTTACTTTTACCGAAATGGATTCCTTTCCTTTTCTGCTGATAGAACCAGGTACGTAACCAATTTTTCTAAGCTGCTTGCTTGTCCTGCTGTTGGTTTTTTCCCTTTTTTCTATTAACATTGTTACTCTTTCACTCATAATTATTTCTCCTCTCAAATTATTAATTTTTATAATTAAATAATCAAACCGAAGGTAAGATGCTTTATTTGCAGGCGTTACAGAAAATTATATTATTATTCTTAATAAGAAAAAATTGATTATTAATATAATTAATTATTTTAATTGTATCAAAAATAAAAATAATTATCAAATTCAGTATAATATCAGGCTATTATTTCCATTACATGTAAAATATATTCGACTGAAATTTAAGATTTTAGCAGCGAAGACTGCTGAGATTCTGCTTTATAAAGCATAGAGGCAAAATTGTCTAATGTAATTATAAAAAATCCTCTATATATTTTGTTAGCGGCGATTATGGCGGCTTTTTCCGGTTCGGCGAGTAACCCCCCCGACCTCAGCGCTTCGTTGCCACACGGCGGCACACAGCGCGATACAGGCGATAATGCCTATTCCAGCGTTTTCATGTAGACCAACTCCTTTCGCTAACACACATATCACAAGCCGGCGCAAATAGCTGCCGTTTTGGCGAATAAATTTCTCATACTTGAAAATTTTATCTAACATGAAATATAATGGATATTAGAAAAATTTATCTGAGGTGTGAGATGGATTACATTAGTGTTAAAGAAGCCGCAGAAAAATGGGGGGTTACAAGCCGGATGGTCAATTATCACTGCGTAGCCGGCCGGATCAAAGGCGCACAGAAGATCGGCAATATGTGGGTCTTGCCAAAGGATGCCGTAAAGCCTGAAGATGGCAGACGAAAAATGGAGACGTGTGACAGTATATCGGCATATGCACTTAAAGAACGCCGTGAGCATCGTTAAACATCTCGGCATTCCGACCCTTTTCAGGAAATGAGGAAACCCTTTTCCAGGTGGCCAATGTGTTCCTGGTTCCCATCGTGATATTTAAGCCTGACAGTACCGCCGCGTTTGCGAACACGCCTACACAGTACAGACGAACCATTTAAATAATGATCGCCTGGGGAGGTGGTTTATTTTGAATTTAATGGGTAATAAAGTTATCGAAAACTTAAACAACGTTAACCATCAAGTGCCGGAATCAATTAGCGGCTCAAATCTGGTTTTATTAAAGAGCAGATTTTTTGTCGAGGGCGACAACCAATTCAACTATTATCATTTTGCATTACCAAGGGTCGATGTCCGTTCCTTTTTTATTGATAATAAAGAAATGAACCTACCGAAAAACACGATAATACCGACAAATCCGGAACAGAAACTGAAGCTCTCGTCAATTAATATGAAAAATAGTAATTCAAATAGCATCAAATTTATCTGTATGTTCATTGAGCCGCAGAGGCTTCAGGAATTATCGAAAGTGCAATTCAACAAAACCGACTTGCTATTCAAAAACAATATCAATTCTTTAAACCATCATATGTTAGCCCTGATTTCTAAATTCGAAGCGGAATGTAGAAATAAACAATTCGGATATCAATTCATTCTGGATTGCCTTTCTATTGAGATAGCAGTTAATCTGATGAGAGAGCTGGAAAGCAATATGCCGGGTTTATACGAACTTCCCAGATACTCAGTAAGAAAGGAGATTAACCTTGCAATCGACTATCTTTGGGAGAATGTAAATTCGGAGTTTTCACTGGATCACATAAGCGCAATCGCGAATTTAAGCCCATTTTATTTTGCGCGGCTGTTCAAAGATCATACCGGTAAAACGCCTTACGAATATTACATAGATATTAAAATCCTCAAGGCTATTGAGTATTTTAAAGCAGGAAAACATTCTATTACCGAAGTATGCTTTTTTCTGGGGTTTTCAAGCCACAGTCATTTTTCGTCAATTTTCAAAAGAAAGATCGGAATGACACCCTCCGAATTTATAAAAAATCTTAGTTGAAAAATATAGCAATAACTTGATATTTGTTTGGCAACCATATGATATCAAAGTGACGGTCGTTAATAATATAATCTCCTTGTAAATTATTCTTACAAGGAGATTATTTTATTTCATAAGCAAGATATGTACTAAATTTATTTTGGTTTTGACAGTGGCGGCGTCATCAATAAAAAAGGGGGGATGGATCGTGAATGAGGAAATGATAAACAAACGGCTTCAAAAGGAATTTCCTCGGATGCTGAAAGAAATTGAGCAAAAGATGGAAGCACATGACGACTTGATCAGAGAATTTCAGTTTCTTATTCGGAATGAAGGGCCGTTTTCCCCGATCGTTGACAAACTGCCTTATCCGGTTGCTTTTTTTAAAAGAAACGACGTCCTTTGCATGGCAAATCAGGTACTTCAAAAAAAATCAGGAATCCATTCCGACGACATAGCCGCTGAAAAAATCAATCTTCTGAACCGGATCACGAATGATAACTATTCCATATTTAAGGCCGTGGAAGATGTGTTTTTAGGAGAAATATCCATGCACAGGCAGCTCACTTATGCGTTGGAGATTTTTTGTAAAGACGACAGCCATATTGTTTCCGACACTTATCACAGCGCGTTGCTCTTTCCTGTGCGGGACAAAGAGGGGAATATCCCTTTCGGAGTGATCCTGCTTATGAAATAGAAGCAGAGCGAAAATTGGAACTATAGCATTTTAGGGAGGTCAGCAAAATTAATTTTGTTTCTTGTCTTTGCAATTATTTTCATCCGCACCCGTACATGAAAACACGATCTGTCGTTTGTTTGGGCGATGGGCGGGAGGATGAGGAAGACGCTTGCTCCAGACTCTATACCGAAATATTTTAGATGACAACTTTGGTTTCGCTCATCGGAATGTTTACCATACTGAAATAATCGAGAAGGGGGCCAGATTTCAATGAAATATCCTTTTTTGAAGCTTATCCTCGCGGTGCTCCTGCTGTTTATAATCGCGGGCTGTGGGCAGGGCGCCGAAAAGTCGGACCCAAAAGAAAGCGTACCGCCATCATCTGCCGAGACGCAAAACACCCTCTCTATTCCCGATCTTCCAGCGGCCGACTGGCCGGAGAATAAAACGCCTGCCGAGCTGCCGGAATACACGGCGGGGACGGTTACAGCGGCGGCGGTGGACGGCGATGGCGTGCTCACCATTAAAGTGAAGGACACCAGCCAGTCCGACCTCGACGATTATCTGGCAAGGCTGCAAAGTGCCGGATGGATCGTTGCCCCCGACGAGAGCGAGGCCGAGCTTGGTTTACACACGGTGCGCTTTGATCTGCAAAGAGAGGGCTCCCTCCTCCAGATCGATATTTACACCCAGGAGGCTGGAAACTGGCCGGACGGTGACATTCCTCCCGACATTCCGGAGCCTTCCTTGGGCACGCTGGTCGGCAAGGTGGAGTTGTTGGAGACCATGGAAAACGTATGGTATTTCAACTACACCTACGATGGCATCGACGAGGCCGCCGCCGAGGCATACATGAACGGCCTGACCGAAAAGGGCTGGAGCGGCAACGCTTCCCAGATGTATAAGGCCTTTGAGTGGAAGAGCAAGCGCTATGAAGCAACCATAGAAATTTATGAAACAGTGGATACACGTACCACATTTACCTGCAACTTCTATCTGAGCGCCGCGGAACCCGCCTCAGAAGCTTCGACAACGCAGGTAGCCGGTACGGACGCTTCGGTGGTTGGCTCATGGACGCTGGGCATGTTATCGGGCGGGCAGTTTAACGCCGACACTGGAAAATATGAGGGCGGCGCGTCCGGCATGGGGCAATAACGCCGGAAATTCAATGGTACAGTACCCCCGTCACTTCCTACGAAACTGCTTATGCCAATGAGATACGTCAGACCTCCGACGACGGCTACATCCTGATTGGCGCTTTGGATAATAGCGCTGTATTGGTAAAGATGAATGAATCGGGGGAGAGAGAATGGGCTAAGTATTTTAGCGGCAAGACCGCCGAATCAATCTGTGAAAATAACATAGGCTATGTATTTACAGGTTACATGAAGAAGGCAGAAAACGGTCAGACTAAGACCGTTGCATATATCACCCAAACCAACCAGACGGGTGACGTGCAGTGGACCAAGACATACGGCAATTCCTGGTCTGACAGTATAAGTAAAGCGCATTCTATCCATCAGACTGACGACGGTGGTTTTATCGTGACTGGAATGCTTGCTGCCCCGAATATAGTAAAAGGCTATTCTAATATTTATCTGTTGAAAACCGATGCTGAAGGGAATATGTTGTGGGAAACCGTCGCCGGCGGCGCCGAGTATGCCGAATATACCGAAGGAAGTTCTGTACAGCAGACCTCCGACGGCGGATACATAGTAACCGGCAGCCAAGGTCAGGAAATAACCAACAGCCAAGGATATTCATACTACATTCCATTCGTTGCTCTTTATAAATTCAGCGCCGATGGCTCGCTTCAATGGGGAGAAACCTATGAGGGACTGAGCAACGAACGTCAGGATTACGGGCACTGCGTCCTGCAGAGCTCCGACGGCGGCTACCTCCTGACAGGCGAAACCACCGATTACGCAGGCTACGAAAACATGCTTTTATTGAAAACCGATGGTGCCGGAAACCTTATATGGCAAGAATGCTTTAAAGCTGAGGATGCGGAAACTGCATTTGGGTATTCCGTCGTACAGACTGCGGACGGAGGCTTTATTGCAGCCGGAAATACCAGAGTAGGGGAGAATACCAGCATTTATCTGGTTAAAACAGACAGCGACGGCTCATTTTTATGGGACAAAACAATAACCTATGAAGAGCTTTACTCTACTTTCGCACGGTCCATGCAGCAGACCAGAGACGGAGGCTTTATTCTGGCAGGTTCCAAGAGGTTTTCCACTACTTCAAAACAGGACATTTTTGTCGTTAAGCTGGGCCCCGAGGCACAAGGGGTTGATGAGATTCTAGTATGCGTCACAACACCCACAGCGATCACGGGCGTGGTCAACGGCACAGCAAAAACAGCATCGGAGCTCGGCCTGCCTACCAAGATAACGCTGGTCACGAGCATCGGCAGTGTACAGGCAGATGTGACCTGGGATGTAGCATCAAGCTCCTATGACCCGGCCGACACAGCTGAACAGACCTTCACGGTATGCGGAACTGTGGTCCTGCCAAGCGGTGTGATTAATACGAACAGCGTATCGCTGAATGTGAGTATTAATGTAACTGTTAACGCGGCGGCTTCCTTACCCGCCGGACCGTACGTTACGCCCGCAAATATTAATATTATCGCAAGCGGCACAGGAACATTCACAATATCTCTTGGACAAATCGGCAATGAGGCCGACAGCGCAACTGTTGTAAGCAACGACACAAGTATTGTCACGGTTAATCCCGCTAACGTCACCACCTCCGGCCAAGTCATCACCGTGACCGGTGTGTCGGCGGGCAATACAACCGTGACCATCAGTTTCAGCGGCGGCAGCTACACGGGCGGGGACAAAACCGTCAGTGTAGCCGTGACAGACAACGTTTATACCGTATACTTTCACAATAACGGTTCGCTTTACGCTGACAAGACTGTGACCAGCGGTTCCGCTCTCGGAACTAACTGGCCGGACAATCCGACGAGAAGCGGATACACCTTCGGCGGCCGGTACACCGGGCAAAACGGAACGGGAGCACAGTATACAAGCGCCACCGTTATCACTGCCGATGTGGATTTGTACGCCAAATGGATGTATAGCGGCGGTGGCGGAAGCAGCACTCCCACAACTCCGTCAACGCCGACATACAAAGCGGATGTAAAAATAGAAAACGGCACTGAAATGATGCTCCCGGTCACCCTTGACAAGGATGTCGCAAGCGGTGCATGGTATAACGAAGCCGTGAGCTTCATCGCGGCAAGAGAGATTACAAGCGGAACAGGCAACGGCAATTACAGTCCTGACGCGAAGCTCACTCGAGGTGAGTTTATCGTCCTGATGATGCGCGCCTATGGCATAGCTCCGGACGTAAATCCTACAGACAATTTCTCCGACGCTGGCAATACCTATTACACCGGCTACCTCGCGGCGGCAAAGAGGCTGGGCATAACCGCAGGCGTAGGAAACAACATGTATGCGCCGGGCAAGGAAATCACCCGTCAGGAGATGTTTGTACTGCTGTACAATGCGCTGAAGGTCATCGGTCAGCTTCCGCAGGGTGATTCCGGCAAGACGCTCTCCGACTTTACCGACGCCGGACAGATTAGCTCGTGGGCACAGGAAGCCATGACGCTGCTTGTCAAGACCGGAACAGTCGGCGGTTCAAACGACAAGCTCCACCCAACCGGCACGACCACCCGTGCGGAAATGGCACAGGTGTTGTATAACCTGTTGGGGAAGTAATCCATAACAATTTAAAGCAAGCCGTTGAAAGCAGGAAGCCAGCCACAAATCGTGACTGGCTTTCCGCTTTCCTTGTTGCCCCGTACCGGTTACCCCTCGGTTCAGTGATTGTACCTGTGGGTGATAACCCTTATGTATAGAGGGTTTTTTATAATTATTTACTGTCTTATATAAATTTGAATTCTCTGATTTAATTATTCACCGCATTTATCATGATGCTTATGCTCATGGCAAACCGATCCGGTGGATTTAAGGGTACCGTTAAGAAAATTCTCTGCAGCTTTTCTGGCATCACCCCTCGCCCCTACTATTACTTTAATATTTTTTTCATTAAAGATATCTATAGCTCCACTTCCCATACCACCTGAAATAACAACATTAACTCCCATATCATTTAAATAGTTTGGCAAAAATCCCGGCCTGTGTCCAGGGTTAGCTATGGACTTAATTCTTACTATTTGATTATTCTCAACATCAAAAATATTGAAATTCTTACAATGCCCAAAGTGTTCGGTCACTATTTCATTTTCGCTGGCTACTGCTATTCTTTTCATTATTTCTCCTCCATTTGAACCAGAATTTTTGAAACAGGGTCAAACCAATTGCCGTCAAAAAGTTCTATCATTCCTTTGTCACATGCGGCTGAAATTTTTGGATCAATAGGCAGCTTTGCCAAAACCTTTAAATTGTGTTTATTGGCTATTTCTTCAATATTACTGTCTCCGAAAATCTGATACTCCTTGCCATTATCGGGACATTTAAAATAGGACATGTTTTCCACCAATCCGACTATGGGTATATTCATCATTTCGGCCATTTTTACTGCTTTTGATACAATCATTGAAACTAATTCCTGCGGCGATGTTACCACTATAATACCGTCTACCGGGATGGATTGAAATACCGTAAGAGGAACATCTCCTGTTCCCGGAGGCATATCTATGAACATGAAATCTATATTCTCCCAAATAACATCGGTCCAGAATTGCTTAACGGTTCCAGCTATTATAGGACCTCTCCATACCACCGGGTCTGTATCATTTTTTAAAAGCAGATTTACTGACATAATATCAATTCCGGTCTTACTCCTGACAGGTAATAACCCGAATTCATTCCCCATAGCTTTTTCTTTTATCCCAAAAGCTTTTGGGATAGATGGACCCGTTACATCCGCGTCCAGAATTGCTGTGCGATACCCTCCTCTGTTCATGGTGACAGCCAGCATAGATGTAACAAGTGATTTTCCTACGCCGCCTTTTCCGCTTACAACAGCAATTACCTTTTTAATATTACTCATTTCATGAGGTTTCTCAGAGAAATCAATCTGTTCCTCTTTTCTCTCTGCGCAGTTCTCTGAGCAGCTGCTACAGCTTTGATTGCATTTTTCGCTCATTGTTATTGCTCCTTTTTAACCTTATTTATTTTGTTACAAACTTATTATATATCAATTGTAACACCGGTTGACAGATAGTCTATGTAATCACCCATTACAGCCTTCAGGCGATTATACGGTTCAATACCGGTACAATGGCAAGTATAATACTTTGCACCTGTACGAAGCAAGCATCTTCCAATTTCGTCTATAGTGTCAATCCGTTCACTTAGTTCTGATGTGCGGCTCAGATGAAAACCACCAATTACATAATCCGGCATACGGCCTTTTATATTATAAAAATGCTCAATTATATTTATGATGCCATTATGAGCGCAACCAGTAAACAGAACGGTTTTTTCTTCTTCCTCAATGATTAAATTCTGTTCATGCAAAAAAGCATCATCAACAATCTCTTTATTTTTCTCTGCCATTAATCCATCGTTTGTTATGGGAAACAGTTTGTTTTGTCGGATATTTGAAAATATCTGTATTCCTTTATCAATAAAAAATCTATCGGAAGTAAAGATAATCTGTTTGTTATCTTTAATACTTTTATCCAGTCCTATATAATCAGCCCTGCCGTTCTGATTCACAACATAGTAATTATCAAACGCCTGGTTATGAATAAATACTTCAGCAGTATTGTTTTTATCAAAGAACTTTCTTAATCCACCGCCATGATCATAATGTCCGTGTGAGATTATGAGAAAATCAATATCTGCAATCTTGACACCATGTTTTTTAGCATTCTTATAAAATAAATCACTGGCCCCAACATCAAAAAGGATTTTTTTGTTTTTTGTTTCAATATATATGCTCAGTCCATGCTCACAGCCGTAACTTTTAGATACAGATGTGTTTTCGACTAATACCTTTATAATCATAATAATTATCCCACCATTTCATTCAGCAATATTTTTATAGTTTTTGTGTAAATCTCCTTTGTTGCTGTTCCGGATGGGCAATCAATGTCCACAATACTATAGCCGTTATTAACTGCCTTTACCGCATCTTGATCAAAAGGTATTTTCCCTGCAAAAGGAAGCCCCTGTTCAATGCAATATTCTTCAATTTTATCTGTATTTTCAAGATTGGTATCATACTTATTAATGCAGACAGCAATTTTGGTTCCGAACTTAGTCGCAGTTTTTATTATTCTTTCCATATCACTGATACCGGACACCGAAGGCTCAGCTATAATTAATACCATGTCCACTCCGCTTATGGATGCAATTACAGGGCATCCTATCCCTGGAGACCCATCAATTAAAGCAATGTCGACTTTGCCGGATGCATTTTTCATTTGCTTCTTTACTTCAGAAACAAGCAATCCGGAGTTTCCGTTGCCCATTCTAAGCTGGGCTGTTGAAAATACTTTCTTTCCATTTACATATAACATAAGCTCTCCGGCTACAGCCGGCTTAAGGGATATGGCTTTTACAGGACAAACAGCCTCACAAACTCCACACCCCTCACATGCAAAATAGTCTACCTGATATATGACCTCTGTACTGATAGCATCAAACCGGCAGTTTTCCATGCATTTACCACACGCTATACACAACACGGTATCTATCTCGGCTTTGGAAAGACCATAATAATCTGTTTTTTTTGGTTCTGAAACCTGTTGGGTTATCAGGTGAAGGTTAGGAGCATCGACATCACAATCAGCATAAGCCTTTGTATCTGAAAGTTTTATGAATGCACTGGCAATTGTAGTTTTACCAGTACCTCCTTTTCCGCTAAGTATTAGTAGCTGTTTCATAGGGTGCCTCCTTAATAATGGCGTCAAGTAGGGTAGAAAACTGTTCTTCATATTTTTTGTTTTCTTTCACCGCAATTTTAGCATTGGAATTCAGGGTCCCCAGTTGCCTGTCAAATGGAATTTTTCCTAAAATCCTGATGTCTTTTTCAATACAGAATTTTTCAGCCGGATTCTCTCCTTCAAGGCATTTATTAAGCACCGCTCCGAAGGGTTTATTAAAAAGTTTAACCAACTCGTACACCATATTGAGATTATGGACTCCGAACAGCGTAGGTTCGGCTACAAGAATGCAATAATCGGCATCTTTTATACTCTCCATGACAATACAGGCACTTCCGGGAGGGCAATCAATAAAAATTGTCTTATTATGTTCTGATTCAATCCCGCTTAATAGTTCTTTTATAATAGGTACACCGGAAGCCTCACCCGTGTTCAAAATTCCTGTATATATCACAACACCGTCTGAACTTCCTGCTCTTATTTTGCCAATAGATTTATTTCGTCCTGATATGGCCTTTTGGGGACACAGAATCATACACCCTCCACAAGAGTGGCAAACATCATCAAAAACAATTATTTTCCCCTTAATATAAGCAAGTGCATTAAATTTACAAAAATCAACACACTTTCGGCATCCGTTGCAAATCGCTTCATCCACCTTTGGAATTTGCATTGATATTTCTTTCTCTTCAGTAACCATAGGCTTAAAAAACAGATGTCCGTTTGGCTCCTCTACATCACAGTCAATATATATTGATTTTTTTGCAACCACAGCCAGGTTAACCGAAACAAGTGTTTTTCCTGTTCCACCTTTACCGCTGAGCACAGCAATTCTCATTTTAATCCCCAATCTTGGTCCTATACTTGATTTTGTATTTTATAAAACTGGTTTTTGATGATTTTCTTCCAAGCTATTTTCTATGGCCGTGAAATCCCGGATGAATTTCATCCAATAAACAAAGTTTTCCTGATACAAATGCATCGATATTATCCTTAATTGATGAGCTTATTGATTTATAGATTTTTATATCTGCTGATTTAAGAACATCGGCTGCATTTTCTCCACAACGGGGAGTAATAAGAGCGTCAGTCTTTTCATCCACTAATATTTGGGCTGCTTTAATACCTGCCCCTCCTGAACTTGCAGCAGTACTGTTATCAATAAATTCCCTTATCTTTGTATCGGTATCATATATCAGGAAGTATGGAGTTCGTCCAAAAGATACACATATACTTGAATCTATGTTTTTTTCATCTGACGGGATTGCTATCCTCATATTAAAATCCTCCGCTAACCTATATTTCCTGTCTCTAAATACCTGAAAAACCCATTCGGTGTCTTTTCCTGTGGCAGCCGCGGCCGCAGTTTTCCCCAAACCCATTACACAATCGATATTCGCCACCCTCGATTATTAGTACCTTGCCATATACCAATGATTCAGCCAGCTTTCTTCTGGCTCCGGTATAAATCCCCTGAACAGTAGTACGAGCAACATTCATTTTCTCTGCACATTCTTCCTGAGTAAAACCCTCCAGATCAATAAGTCTTATGGTTTCATATTCATCAACTGCCATTGTTATATAATTACTGGTATTTGCCGGGGCACCAACAGGACCAAATCGATTGTTTTCGGGCAGGCTGCAAACTTTTCTCCACTTTCTCGGTCTCGCCATGTTCTTTCACCTCAAATTTACAAAAGTATAACTAAAGCGCTTTAGTTAATCACTGTAGGTGTTATAAGTTCTTTAATTGCTTATCTATAAGATTGATTTGATTTTGTAACATACTTTTTTGGTTCTGCAGCAATTCTTTTTTAGAGTTTACATCATTAACGCCAAAGTTCATTCCATAACCACGCCCGAAACCGCGTCTGCAAGCTGGCCTTAATCTCATTCCTGGCCTGCGACCAGGATTAACCGTCTTTGCGTCGTTACAAAACCCCAAGCCTCTTCCGGTCATTGAACCTGCACCCACAGGACCGGTACCATCTCTGCCTGGCATAATATACACCTCCTTAATTTCTGACATATGTCATTTACCAATATTAGTATATCACGTTTATGACATATGTCAATAACTGCTCAAAAATAAAACCGCCTCTGGTGATATATTTAATCACTTGACGACAGTTTTATAAACACATGCTTATTGATAATATTCTTGATACCATTTTCCGGTACGTTTTAAAAACAGGCAAAGTATTAAAGCTATTATCTAATACGCTTTTATACCTATTTATTATACACCTGCTGTTATTTAAGCATTTGATCAATATTAAAAAAGTCCTTCCACGGGTCATTATCCTGAATTCTCAAAAGCGCATTTTCCATATCAATATCATCGGGGGCTATGGTATCAAGTTCATCCCAGGAGACAGGCATGGAAACTTTCGCACCTTTTCTGGCTCTTAATGAATAGGGAGCAATGCTGGTGGCTCCCCTGGCATTCCTAATCCAGTCGATAAATATTTTGCCGACACGCTTAGCTTTTCTGACATTACTGGTATAACGATCAGGCCATTTTTGCTCCATAACCTCAGCGACTTTTCTTGCAAAGTCGTGAAATGCATCCCAGTTAACGGCAGGTTTTAAAGGTACAACCACATGATAGCCTTTTCCACCACTGGTTTTCAGATATGAAACAAGAGAAAGTTCGGACAGAATACTCTTAATATCTCGAACACCCTGGCGTACCTTTTCTATATCCATTCCTTCATCAGGATCCAGATCAAATACCATCATATCGGGCTTTTCAAGCTCCTGAACCCGGCTTCCCCAGGCATGAAACTCCAGTGTCCCCATTTGAGCTTCTGAAATAAGTCCGGATTTATCCTCAATATAAAAGTATTCTTCTGGTTCTCCGCTTCCTGTGGAAACAGGTATAGTGACAATTCCTCTGCTGCCGGGGCCAGGATGCTTTTTATAAAAGCATGTTTGCGATACTCCTTTTGGGCACCGTACAATACTGAGGATTCGGTGCCTCACATAGGGCAGCATACGTTCCGACACCTTTTCGTAATACCTTATAACATCTTCTTTTGTAGTTTGGGGATCTTTAAATATTACTTTGTCGGGGCTTGAGATCTTTATATCCCCGATAATGATATTACTGCTGTTTTCATTGGATTCCACAGCCTTTTCTGATTCTCTGGCTGATGATTCCCTTTTTATGCCCTTTGGATTCTTATCCTCTCTTAAACCCTTAAAACTTGCATGTCTCAGCTGATTATCCTCTGTCCATTCGGCAAATTTAATTTCTGCAACCAATTCAGGTTCAAGCCAGGTAATCTTTTCATTTGATCTTTCCCTTGGAGGATTGGCGAAAGGAGAATTCTTCATTTTAAGATCACTGAATTTTGTGATTAACTCTTCTGTGTTGCGTTTGTTAAATCCTGTCCCGGCACGTCCTGCATATACTAAATCTTTTCCTTCATATATACCAAGAAAAAGTGAACTTATACCCCTGGTCTTTTTATCAGAAAGTGTAAATCCTCCAATTACAAATTCCTGCCGTTTATCACATTTTAGTTTAATCCAGTCGCCATTGCGGGTACCGCTGTATATCGAAACAATTTTTTTGCCAATTATGCCTTCCATACCTGCCTCACAGGCCGCAGTAAAACTTTCCTTTCCATTTCCTTTGACATGCCGGCTGTAATACAGATTTTCAGGAGCATCCTTCATCAATTCTTCCAACATTTCTTTTCTTTCAATAAGGGGTTTATTCCGAAGGTCTTCACCATTTAGTGCAAGCAAATCAAAAACAATATAAGTAAGGTTTTGGCCTTTCGGATTTTTCATATAGTTTTGTAGAGCCTGAAAAATAGTTTTACCTGTTGAATCTATAATTGTCATTTCACCATCCAAAACCATGGCTTTCCCATCAGCAAATTCAATTAGTGAATTGCTTATAGTTAAGAATCGCTTGGTATAATCTTTTCCGTTTCTGGTAATTAGCCTGGCACTGTTCCCTTCCACAAAGGCCAATATCCTATAGCCATCATATTTCATCTCATAAATCCAATTATCGCCGCCGGGAATTGTGCTTACTAATTTTGCAAGCTGAACCTGGGCACTGTTAAATGGATTTTTAATAAAGTCCTTTTCTTTATCTGCTTCTATTTCGGCCATGGTTCGCCCTGTTCTGATGCTGGTGGTGAATTCAGATATACCGGTTTCGGTTTTTGCATACTCATCTTTTTCTTTTAATAAAAGCCAATTATCTTTTGCCTGGCCTACTTTTGTTTTCATCCTGATTAAAGCCCATTTCCCTTTAAGGCGTATTCCCTTTAGGACAAACTTCAATACACCCTCAATAAGACCTTCTTCTACATTTCCGTAAGGTTCCCAGAAACCTTCGTCCCAAAGCATTACCGTCCCGCCGCCATACTCACCCTTTGGGATATTACCTTCGAAATTTCTGTACTCCAGCGGATGATCCTCAACCTTTACCGCCAATCTCTTTTCTTTCGGATTAAAAGATGGACCTTTAGGGACAGCCCAGCTTAAAAGGGCTCCATTCCATTCCAGACGAAAATCAAAATGCTCCCTGCTGGCAATATGGTGCTGGACAACAAATCTTAATTGCTCATCAGAACTAACTGCTATGCCTTCAGGTTCAGCAGTTCTTTCAAAATTTCTTTTTTGATTGTACTCATTCAGCCTTTCTTTCATACATCATCATACTATTGCCTTTTCTTTTTTAGCTTTCTCTACACTGGCTTTAAGAGCCTCCATAAGGTCAATTACTTTGCTCGGTCCGTCGGATTTTTCTACAACAACCTCCTTGCCGGAGATTTTACTTTCTATCAGCATACGGAGCTTCTCCTGATATTCATCTTTATACTTTGCAGGGTCAAACGGTGTATCCATAGAATTAATAAGCAGTTTTGCCATTTTTCTTTCTTCCTCGGACACCTTTGGTTTTGAATACGGCTTTTGGAGCTCTTTAATATCGTCAGAGTAGAACATGGTGGCAATTATAATGCCTTCTTCCCGGGGAATGATTGCCATAAGCGTATCCTTTGTTCCCATAACAGCTCTGCCTATGGCTATTTTCTGTTCCGACATAAGCGCTGAGCGAAGTAACTCAAAAGCCTTCTCTCCACCAGGCTCCGGTATAGCCTGATATGTCTTATTATAGTAGACAGGCGAAATCTGGTTCAACTGGGCAAAGTGCAAAATTTGAATTGATTTTTCCTTTTCGGTTTTGATTTTTTCGATTTCCTCATCGGTAATAACTACATACTTTCCATCATCATATTCGTAGCCTTTTACTATATCTTCTGATTTAATCTCTTTGCCACAGTGACCACAGGTTTTTTTATACCGGATACGGCTGTTATCCTCCTTATGAAGTTGATTAAAACGAATGTCATTGTCTTGGGTTGCTGTGTACATAGCGATAGGAATAGCAACCATGCCGAAAGTAATTACCGATTTACGTGATATCATGGAAAACACCTCCGGCATTATTGTTTCTTAGTTCTATGCATTTGATACCTTACGTGATAAGAATAGAAATTGATTAACAGCCCCTTCCTTCATATAATTTGTATGTCAGGAATGGGGCTGTTAACAATTTTGGGGATAGATTCTTTCATTCAATATAAAATAGCATTATACAGCATTCAGATTATGTTTTCTGAATATCTCTTTTATTTTCAATATGGATTCTTTTTTCGGTGGCTGAACATCGCTTAGCTCATATTTCAGATTAAGTTCTTCCCATTTATATTCCCCCATCTTATGAAATGGCAGGATGTCTACACGGCTGATGACACTATATTTTGAAAGATACTTGGCCATTTTTTCTATATCATCATAGTTCTCTGTAATACCCGGAACTACAACATGCCTTATCCAAACCTCTTTTTTGCTTTGTTCCAGATAATCCAGAAGTTTTAATGCGTTCTCGTTGCCTTGTCCGGTAAGGCTCCTGGCCTTACTGGTATCAATAGATTTAATATCCAGTAATACAAGATCAACCTCATCAATCGCATGCCTGCATGCATTTAAAGGTATGGCGCCTGAAGTATCTACAGCTGTGTGAATTCCATGTTTTTTACACTCTTTAAAAAGCTCAGCCGCAAAATCAGCCTGAATCAGAGGTTCCCCTCCAGAGAGGGTCATACCCCCACTTTTAATAAAATTTTTATATTTCAATATATCTTCCATTACTTCATGAACAGTTTTCTTTTTTCCTGAGTTTGATTGCCATGTATCAGGATTGTGGCAAAATTTACATCTTAACACGCAACCTTGCAAAAAAACAATATACCTGATTCCTGGTCCATCTAAAGTTCCGTAGGTTTCCACCGAATGAATATATCCTTCCATAAATGCCACACCCCTTTCTTATTGATTCTTCACCGAGCTTAATGTCGTTGCTATGAATACACCATGTGGAACCTTTAGCCAATGCCATGCGTGCCGCTCAGGTTCATGATGACGCGTATCATTTAAGCAAGAGTATCAGAATCTCTCATGGAATGTTCTGTTAATTACATCCAGCTGCTGTTCTCTTGTAAGTTTTATAAAGTTAACGGCATACCCTGAGACTCTTATAGTCAGTTGCGGATATTTTTCAGGATGATCCATCGCATCAAGCAGCACTGCCTTGTCAAGCACATTAACATTGATATGATGGCCGCCTTCATTGAAATAGCCATCCATAAGAGCTATCAGATTAGCATATCTTTCGCTCTCTGTTTTGCCTAATGCCGCGGGAACAATGGAGAATGTATAGGATATTCCATCTTCACTGTATTCATATGGAAGCTTTGCAACGGAAGCCATTGACGCAACACATCCCTTTGTATCCCTCTTGTGCATTGGGTTCGCTCCTGGAGCAAAGGGCTCGCCACGTTTCCTTCCATCAGGGGTACTGCCGGTTTTCTTTCCGTAGACAACATTTGATGTTATTGTCAATATTGACATAGTAGGCTTACTGTTTCTATAAGTCTTATGTTTGCTTAATTTATTCATAAAATTCTTTACCAGGTCAACAGCAATCGAATCCACTCGGTCGTCATTATTACCAAACATCGGGAATTCGCCCTCTATTTCATAATCCACAACAAGACCATTCTCATTTCTTATGGGCTTAACCTTGGCATATTTAATGGCCGACAATGAGTCAACTACTACTGATAATCCTGCGATACCACATGCTGATGTTCTTAAGATCTCTTCATCATGAAGCGCCATTTCTATTCTTTCATAGCAGTATTTATCGTGCATGAAATGAATAATGTTCAGTGTATTTATATATAGCTTTGATAACCAATCCATGGTGGTGTTGAATCTCTCCATCACTTCATCATAATCCAGGTATTCTGAAGTAATCGGTGCAAATGCCGGACTCACCTGCTCACCGCTTATTTCGTCCTTACCGCCATTAATAGCATATAGCAATGCCTTCCCAAGATTTGCTCTGGCACCGAAGAACTGCATTTGCTTACCTATTCTCATCGCAGATACACAGCAGGCGATGCCATAGTCATCTCCAAATTCTTGCCTCATTAAATCATCATTCTCATATTGTATAGATGAAGTTTCTACGGAAAGTCTTGCGCAGAATTGCTTAAAGGCTTCCGGTAGTCTTTCAGACCACAGTACTGTCATATTAGGTTCCGGGGCAGGTCCTAAGTTTGTAAGAGTGTGCAAAAATCTATATGTCATTTTTGTAACCATATGCCTTCCATCGACACCGATGCCCGCAAGAGCTTCTGTAACCCAGGTAGGATCGCCGGAAAACAATTCATCATATGCTGGTGTTCTAAGGAATCTAACCATCCTGAGCTTCATTACAAAATGGTCAACAAATTCCTGGATTTCACTCTCTGTATACTTTCCTTCATTCAAATCCCTTTCAGCATATATATCAAGAAATGTTGAAACCCTTCCCAGACTCATTGCTGCACCATTCTGCTCTTTAACAGCTGCCAGATATGCAAAATACAACCATTGTATAGCTTCCTTTGTATCGGATGCAGGCTTGCTTATATCAATTCCATAGCTCGCAGCCATTTCCTTTAGCTCTGAAAGAGCCCTGATCTGCTCGCTTATTTCTTCACGTTGTCTGATGACAGGAGAATTCATAATATCTAAAACGTAATTTTTAAATGACTCTTTTTTCTGTTCAATAAGAAAATCCACACCATAGAGGGGGACTCTTCTATAATCCCCAATGATTCTTCCCCTTCCGTATGCATCCGGTAATCCTGTGATTATGCCTGTGTGTCTCGCTTTTTTCATTTCATCTGTGTATGCATCAAACACACCGTCATTATGTGTTTTTCTGTATTTGAATACATTCTCGACAGCAGGATCCATTTCTCTGTCGTAGGCTTTCAGTGAAGTCCTGACCATTCTGATTCCACCAAAAGGCATAATGGCTCTCTTTAAAGGTTCATCGGTTTGAAGACCTACTATTGTTTCATTGGGCTTATCTATATATCCGGGTTTATGGGATGCAATAGTAGAGATGGTATGAGTATCTATATCAAGCACTCCACCTTTTGCCCGCTCCTGTTCCATCAATTCTTTAACCTTTGCCCATAGTTCCGATGTTTTTTTTGTAGGCTCTGCTAAAAAACTATCATCTCCGCCATAAGGAGTATAATTCTTCTGAATAAAGTCCCTTACATCAATTGTAGAGTTCCATTTTCCCTTGTTAAAACTCTTATACATAAAACGTCCTCCAATCTGTGTTAAATTATTGTTTAAAAACTCTTAAAAGCTTTTGTATGACAAACTTCAATGTGTGTATAATGTATAATGTATACATTATTTCTGCTTTAATTATAGCCCATAGTCTCTATTATTTCAACCCTTATTTCAAACATTTAAAAAATGCATATAAGGATTAGTCAGGCTTTTGCCACCAATTATTGCTTGGTTTCCGATAAAAGTGCATATGCATATACGCAAATGGCTGTCCCAAAACGCCCTTGTATTCTGAGACAGCCACTTTATTTCACCGGCATAAAAAAGGCGCACAACCTTTGGCAAATGTTGTGCCTCCTGAGATTGGGGTCTGATAAAACATATCAGTTTATATAACACCAGCGAATCTATCAGAATTATATCTATAAATTGGTGACGCTTTTCGACTTATTTGTATATTATGTATCAGGAGAAAATTGTCGGAAAATAAACTACAAAGGGAGTTTTGCGATGAAAGAATGCGATAATACGAAGGACAAGCCGGAACGCCAGGATAATTACGTACCTGTTGATAATATTGAATCAACAAACTTCTGGAACAAAGTAAATGACAGTGCCGGAATAGATGATTGTAAAGATATATCCGAAAGTCCGGATTGCAGGAGATGTGTATGCCAGTATAACCGCCTTGAGGAAGCGCGTTTCTGGTCCCGAATAATGGAAGAGCATGCGCTTTTTATCCTGCTGGGTTTACCTTGCGATCAGCCAAAACTACAAGAAAAAGCAAAGTTTTTTATTAATTTATTCGGCAATATAAGAAAGAAACTGGACGAAACTTGTGCTCTTGAAGGTGATTTGCTGTATGATCTGATAGGGGCTGTAAAATTAATAATTGAATTTAAGGCAGAACTTTTGAGGCTCATCATCCAATGCAAGAAAGCACCCGGAAGCAATTATCCACTACTTTTGGATCACATCAGGAGAGAAGCAGAACGCTTTTTGGGCCTGCTGCTTAAACCGGTTCCTGAAGATTCTCTGGATTTGCTTTTGGAGCAGGAAGTTTTCTGGCTTCGTATAATGAAGGAACATATCGAATTTGTTATACACTTGCTGGATCCATCTGAAAGAGAACTTATTGAGCAGGCCGAAGAATTCAGAAAGACTTTTTCACGTTTACTTGAAACAGCCCGGGACCTTGAATCCATGAATGAGACCAAGCCAAAAAACTTTAACACTGTTGTCCGCTTTACCCAGGATGTTGTAAGAAATGCAATGCAGCTACGCAATTTCAAAGCTGCCGCTTTTGAACTGGCGACATTGTGTGAACTGCTTAGTATTGTTTCAACCCCATTGCTGCTTGACCATATCAGGCGTGAAGCTGATAAATTTCTCAGCGAGCTTGAAGCATTATTGCCAGAGGTCATAAGATGCCACTCCACCTTGAAGAAATGTAATTAATTAAAAAAAATGAATCACAGCAACCATGCTACTCAGCCCTATTCTATCTGATTTGCAATAGGGCTGAGTTTGATCCATGTCCCTCCTACTCGTCATTTTGAGCACAGCAAAGGATCTTTAAAGTCCTACACTACACTGCGTTCCGTTTAGGATGATACCGAGGTATATCAGCTGCAGCTGCTTAACTTGCGTACCAGACTGTCTCAGGTACATCGAAAAAGCTCACCGGATTATAAACTACAGCATAATTGCTGAAATGAGTGGCTTATCGCCTTCATCACTAACCACTCCTTGAATTAAGCCAGCAGTTATATTATGATAATAATAGACTAACTTGACTACAGTCATATTAACATATTCAATAAGGGAGAGAAATCTAATGAAAAAAGAAAACACCCAACAAAAAATTACGAAAGGTGAAAAAACAAAACAAAAGCTATTTTCTTCTGCTGCTAAATTGTTCAATCAATACGATTTCGAAGAAGTTACCGTAGACAAAATTGTAGAGGAGGCAGGGGTAGCCAAAGGTACGTTTTATATACATTTTGAATCCAAGGATGCACTGATTGCCGCCTACCTGTCTGATTATGTAAGAGAAACCGATACTAATTACCGGGCTATTTTGTACACTTTTTCTCCTGAAACGCCTACTCCCCGAATTCTGATGGGTTTGACTGAGAAGATTGCAGACATTCTTTCCGACACTATAGGTGTAATAAGTATGAAAACTGTATATAAACTGATGTTGATGAATTCTTTCGATATGAGCGCAGTCAGCGGTTATGGTAGAGATTTATATCTTATGTTCTCTGAATTGCTGGATAGAGGTATAAAACGGAAAGAGTTCAACAATACTATGCCTGTTAACGAAATAGCCCGCCATTTTGTAATGGCAATCAGAGGTCTATGCTTTGAATGGTGCATCAGGTATCCCGACTTTGACTTAAAGGCGCAAGTCCAATCACACTTTAAGATAATGTTGGATGGCATACTGACGAAGCAGGAAACTCATGATCAATAACTGACACTTGTCAGCATACCAACCAGCCATTCACCTTATTAATCATAACAATATATCATTCAACAACTCTAATATCGATTGTCAAACACTCTGTTTGATTTCTTTTCGCTTCTGGGCAATTCAAACATGCCAACAGCTTTGGCAACGGGAGTAATCCCGATTTTTGCCTTGAATTCCCTCTCAACAGTTTTTTCAAGTTCTTTGGTTTTTTTACCTTTTTCAAGAGATGTTTCAAAGAACAGTGTTAATATATCTTTTCCGAATAAATGGTCAATCATGATTTGGTATTCGCTGCTTACCCCGTCAATAGTTGAAAGAAGAGAATCCACCATGCTTGGATAAATGATTGTACCCTTTACCTTTACCATGTCATCAGAACGCCCTAAAATTGTGTCAATTCTCGGATAGTCAAGACCGCATTCACATTTTCCCGGCATTAATCTTGTAAGGTCATGGGTTCGATAACGGATAAGAGGTGCCCCCTCTTTGCAAAGCGTTGTAATAACAAGCTCGCCCATTTCTCCCTCCGGCAAAAGTTCTCCTGTCTTGGGGTCAATTATTTCAAAATAAATATAATCGGTCCACATGTGCATCCCACATTCATACTTACAGCTCATGCCAATACCCGGCCCATATATTTCAGTTAACCCATATATATCATAAAGTTTCACTCCAAGTTCATCGGCAATACGTTTGCGCATTTTTTCACCCCAACGCTCCGAACCTATTACACCCTTTTTAAGGTGAATTTCATCTTTACATCCACGCTTTGCTATTTCCTCTGCAAGTAAAAGTGCATATGATGAGGTAGCACAGAGTACTGTTGATTTCATATCTATCATCATTTTAATTTGCTTCTCGGTATTTCCGGGGCCCATTGGAATAGCCATGGCTCCCAAAAGCTCAGCACCTGCCTGGAATCCGATTCCTGCTGTCCATAATCCATATCCCGGAGTAATATGTATGCGATCTAAGTTTGTTATTTCCGCAGTTTCATAGCAGCGCTTAAACATGACTGCCCAATCTTCTACATCTTTTTTTGTATAAGGAATGATTACAGGAGTTCCGGTCGTACCTGAGGATGAGTGTATCCGGACTATCTCCTCATCAGGAACAGCCTGAAGTCCCAGAGGATATGCATCCCGCAAATCTTTTTTATCTGTAAACGGCAGCTTTTCAAAATCCTCTTTAGAATTAATACCGTCAATGTCAATATCCTTAAAGCGATGTTTATAGAAGTCGCCTTTTACTGCATCCTTAATAGCTTTTTTGATTTTATCCAGCATATCGGGTTTCATTATAAATTCTCCTTCCGATTTCAAATGAGTTGAGATTGATTTCCAAATATCGCTGTGGCAGTGTATCATGCAAGGCAACCTTCATATCGTCTGCACTAAAAGGAAATACACCACTTTCTGCTGCTGCGCCTAAAAGTGCTACATTCAATGTTTTTGGATTTCTACATTCTCTTAAAAGTTTTTTTCCATCAATGATTGCAAGGTTTTTTACATTTTTCTTCAGATAATCTGTCATTTCAGAAGCCAGATAGGTATCCCCACTAAGGGAGCTTGTGACAGGCTTCATAGCAGTATCACAGACTATCATCAATCCGTTCCCGGAAAGATAGTGGAGAATTCTTACTGCCTCGGCCGGTTCAAAGCCAATAATTGCATGTGCGCTTTTTTGGGGTATAAGGGGGGAATTTATATTGTTTCCCATACGAATATGACTTACTACAGAGCCTCCTCGTTGTGCCATTCCGATAGTTTCAGTGGTGCGTACATCAAGGCCTTTAACCATTGCAGCAGCTGCAATCAGTTTTGAAGCAAGGACTGTACCTTGTCCTCCAACACCTGCTATTAAAATATTAGTCATTCCGCTTACCTCCAATTGCTCCAAATTTGCATACCGGCGAACATATTCCGCAGCCTGTACAGAGGGAAGGGTTGATTTTTGTCTTTTTGCCATCCGGCTCAATCGCCGGACATCCCAGTTTTTTTATGCAAACCATACATCCGGTACACTTCTCAATATCAACGGCATATTTCTCCTTGCCTTTGGAAACAAAAATACAAGGGGCTTCAAATATGATAACCCGTACTCCCCGCTCATTTATAACGGTATTAACAGCCGCTTTCGCAGCCTCAGTATCAAAAGGATTTGCTTTTACTACCTTGGAGACATTTAATGATGACACCACATTATAGATACTGATAACATCCGAAATATTACCCATCATATTCTTCCCTGTTCCGGGATGAGGCTGTTGCCCCGTCATGGCAGTTGTAGAATTATCTAAAATGACTACAATAATATCGGTCAGGTTATAAACTGCATTTATAATACCGGGAATTCCTGTATGAAAAAAGGTTGAATCACCAATGAATGCGAAGTTTATTCTGTCAGACTCAACTCGGTGAAGTCCTTGTGCAACGGTTATTCCTGCGCCCATACACAGGCATGTATCCACCATGTTAAGCGGCATTGCATTGCCCAGGGTATAGCAGCCTATATCCCCTGAATAAACAGCATTTAAACCTTTTGTTGCCTCTTTTACCGCAAAGAAGGACGCTCTGTGAGGGCATCCCGCGCAGAGTACCGGCGGGCGGACGGGAAGGCCGGGAAGATTATTCGATGAAGAAAAAGTGGTATCCGTTGTTTTTTCACCTAGAAAATCCATTACTGATGATGATACGCTATCTACAGTATTCTCACCGGCATTTTTTATATGGCCTGTGAGCTTTCCTTTTATTTTTACCCGCAAATTATGTATTCCACAAAGGGTAATTAATTCATTTTCAATAACAGGATCAAGTTCTTCCACCACAAGCACTTCATCCAAACCTTGTAAAAATTCAAGGGCCAGCTTCTGAGGAAAAGGCATGGTTGAAATTTTAAGGAGTTTACATTCTGTTGCTGTATTCTGAAGGGCTTCGCTGACATAGGAATAGCTTACCCCGCCTGTAGCAATACCTATTTTCCCACTTCCTGAAATGAAATTCCCCTGATATTCGGAAAAATCATCGCTCATTCTCATTAGGTCTTCTTCGATAACTATTTTATTTTCATAGGATAGCTTGGGAAAAATAACCCATCTGCTGCTCTTTTCAAAGCCTTCAGGCTCTTTGACGGGTGTATTGTCTAATATCTCAACCGATGCACAGCTATGGCATACACGAGTAGTGGGTCTAAATAATACCGGGCGGTCATACTTTTCAGAGTAAGCAAAAGCATCGGCAATCATCGTATATGCTTCTTCAGGAGTCGATGGATCAAAAACCGCAAGTTTTGCATACTTTCCAAAATGTCGTGTATCCTGCTCGGTTTGTGAAGATATAGGTCCTGGGTCATCAGCTACAACAATAACCATACCGCCTTTTACACCTATATAATTAAGGCTCATAAGAGGATCCGATGCCACATTAAGCCCTACCTGCTTCATGGTCACCATTGATCTTGCACCGGCGTAAGCTGCTCCTGCTGCAACCTCCAGAGCCACCTTCTCATTTACTGACCATTCAACATAAATACTTCCATCATTATTCTTTGCAATCGTTTCCAGAACTTCTGTTGATGGTGTGCCGGGATACCCGGTTACAACACTGACCCCGGCACGCATTGCACCTAAAGCAATAGCTTCGTTGCCCATTAATAATTTCTTCGCCATGCAAACCTCCTTAGCGTTATGCTTTTTATAATAAATGTGACATCACTCACGGCACCTTCTACATCCTGAGCTCCAGCGAAGGATCTCATCCTGTCTGTCATCCTGAGCATCAGCGAAGGATCTTTTGCTTGGAAATAAAGATTCTTCACTCCGCTTCGCTCGTTCAGAAAGACAGTATGTTAAGTACTCTGCTGGTTTAGGGTAACAGTGTATGTACTTCGCTCCTCTCAGAATGAAAATATTCCGAATAAACAAAAAACACTCATCCACTAGACATCAAACAAATGTCAAGGACGAGTGTAATAACCCGTGGTGCCACCTTGTTTTACAGGGTAACCTGCCTCATTTAGGAATACAATTATATTCCTCAGCTTTCACGCAGCTGATACGTTGCAGAATACTCAGATTGAAAAAACAATCCTTTGACTGCACCCTCAGTGGTCCATTTAATGTACTGCTTTCTGCGAGGCTCCCACCATCCCTCACTCTCTGTGAGCGCACATTACATTTTTATCTCCACGTCATCAGTTTAATGAATTATAACATTGAGACCTGTTAAAAGTCAAGAAAGACAATTGGCAAATAATTGACATTGGGAGCACAAGATAATAAAATGTAACGGTAAAATAGTATAGAAACAAGTTATGGCAGCAGGCAGGATGTTGTGTAATAGTTGAGGTGTACATGTTAAAGAATACTGATCTCTCTAATAAAAATAATACAAGTATAGAGCATATTCGTGAAACCCCCATGTCCTGGTTTATTCGCGTAATAAAAGGAGCCTTAATCGGCATAGGGGCTATACTGCCCGGCTTATCAGGCGGTGTGCTGATGGTAGTCTTCGGGATATATAATCATCTGATTTCTTTTTTGGGAAATTTCCCTAGAAAATTTAAGAAGTACTTTTTCTTCTTCCTTCCAGTGGGAATAGGCGGTATCTTAGGTATCCTGCTCTTTGCCGGCCTGGTTTCGGCAGCTTTTGGTAAGTTTGCTCCGCAGTTTGTAAGCCTTTTTATTGGTTTCGTTGCCGGCACAGTGCCTTCCTTATGGAAAACAGCCGGATTAAAAGGAAGAGGTAAAAATGGATATATAGCACTAATAACGGCAGCAATCGCAATTCTTGTTTTGATGTTGTACGGCGAAAATCAGCTTACATCTATAGAACCAAACTTTTTAATATGGATAGGCGGAGGAGTATTGGTAGGTTTGGGCTTCATTGTGCCGGGTCTCTCTCCTTCCAATTTCCTGATTTATTTTGGTATGTACAGTAAAATGTCGGACGGTATCTCAAACCTGGACTTCTCAGTTATAATACCGTTGATGATAGGTGTATTGCTGGCAATCATTGCTTTTGCCAAACTTGTTAGTGTACTCTTCGAAAGAAAATACGAAATTATGTACCATATAATTCTGGGAACTGTATTAGGCTCATCCCTGGCTATTTTCCCCACGGTTGTGGCACCGGGATTAACGGCTGCTGGCTTGCTGGAATCAGGACTTACATTCATTCCGGCACTGGCTCTGGTAATAATAATGTTTTTATTGGGCATGATATCTTCTCTGCTGTTTAGTCGCGTGGAGGAACGTTTCAGTCCGGATAAATAATTACTTGTTATCCTCAATAATAATTCTCGCAAGATTCAATGAAAATTCCAATATGGTTTTTCGGGCATCTGGTTTTGTATGGTATCCCGAATTCTTGGTTGTGCGCTGACGAATAACAATAACTTCAGCGTCCTCGTCTCCTGAAAACTGTATTGTGATGCCTTTAGGAATAACCAGCCTTTTTTCATATTTATCAAGCCCAAAGTCTTTCTTGGCTGTTATGACACAATAAAAATAAGGATAGTTGGTACTGTTAACAGAATTGATGTTGATTTGAGCCTGAATTCCGTAAAAATCAGCCGGAGCATTATCAAATACAATATTAAAACGGCAATCGGTTGGAAATTCCTTTCCTTCTTTGTCTTTAGCCAGCGCCATGGAAGGGACATAATTTTCTCCGGTTTTCTTAATGGTTTCAAAATACATTTCCAGCTCAACAACTATATCTGTTTTAATATATAGTATTGCCTGGTGGCCTTTTTTTCTCATGCCGTTAAACCATACTGATGCTATCAGTATAATTGAATCTGCTATAAATATACCAGCTGCCCTGCCGCTTATTTTTACGGCTATACCAGCATATATAAAAGCAATAATGATAAATACCAGGATAAAGGTGATGCACCCCAGTCCATTGCTTATATCCAATGCATCCTTGTCCCATTTGTCAATACTCTGTTTAATCTGATTGATCTGATGCACTTTATCCATATTGGTCCTGGTCCAGCTGCTTTTTCGTATTGACTGGGATGGCTTTGTGCTGTAGCCTTTAACCAGGATCAATAATGAAGCGAATATAAGAAGAATAGCGCCCGGCCAAATATTGAGTGTAATTATCTGCAGGAGAAATCCGATTATTATACATCCTGAATAAATCAACATTCTGGTTGTATATGAAAGTTCTTTAAAGATATGAAATTTAATGGCATCCTGATCTTCAGGTAAAGGGAACCCCGGTATTTTCCTGTTTTTCATACATACTCCTTTCCTTTAAGACCCTTCATATCCCAAATTGCCTCTAATTCTTCACAGCCGTGGGCATCGAAATAAAGCGGGCATGCCCCCTGACATACGGCAAAATCTCTGCATTCTCTGCACTTAGCAGGAGCTGATTTTTTATCTCTTATGAATTGGCTTCGTTTATTAAACCATATTGCCTCAAACCCCTCCTCCAGTAAATTCCCCATAGGCTCAGACCAACTGGAGCAGGGTAAAATATTACCGCCTGGATCAACTGATAATAATCCCTCACAGGCGCTGCAGCCTTTATTGCCAAACCCGGCTGCAATAGGGTTAAACAGACATATCGGGGTAGGCGAATACCACATGTATTCAACTCCCGAACTTCTTGCTGCGGACTGAAGATTTTCAACAATATTTCCAATCTCTTGATATTCTACCGTCAAGTCCTGTGCTTCGCCTCTGCCTGAGGGGATAACCAGGTTTGAGGAGAACCTTTCTACTCCAATACTCTTACAGAATTCCGGATATTTTTGTAAATTGTCTTTATTCATAGTACATACAGTCAAGTGTGGGTGAGCAATAATATCTGCATCTATTAATGATTTCAATCCGTTTACCGAGGCCTGATGTGAACCTTTAACCCCTGTAATTTCATCATGTTCCCGGGCTATTGCAGATTCAATACTCACCTGAGCAGAAGAAAGACCGGCTTCTGCAAATTCCTTTGCTTTTTGTGGTGTAATCAAGGTGCCATTGGTAATGAGATTTACTCTCATCTTGTTATTCTTTGATGCATAGCGGATAAGCTCGGTTAGTTCCTTGTAAGTTGTTGGTTCTCCACCGGTAAATGAAACGCTGGGCACTTGTGCATCATATCGGATTATATCGAGAACCCTTTTGAAACCCTCGGTATCAAGCTGGCTTTCAACCTCTTTTTGAGTGCAATCCGCATAGCAGAACCTGCACCGGACATTACAGGTATACGTTAAAGCTACTTCAGACAGTACAGGAAGTTTTATATAGCCAAGGTTAAACTCGGTTCTGTGGATAGCAGGGGTATTATAATTCTCGCAAACCCTCCCATTCCACATAAGTGAAAAGTCGGTAAAAAAGCGTTCCAGTTGTTCCTCAGTTTCAGGGTAGTCTCGTCTGGCCTTAATAATGTCCTGGACCGAGCCCCCTGAAAGAATATAGTCAATTACCTTAGCCCCCGTAGAATTAAGTTTAAAGGCTTCATTAGGCATACGAATAAGCACATTATCTATAAGCCTCATATATATGTAGGGCTTTATCTTCATTATAAAGTCATCAACCCATGCTAACTTATGCTTCTTCACCTTGCACCTCCGCTGACACATGCAGAATGGCAGGCTGAATGACAGGCTGAGTGACAGGCCGAATGACAGGCAGAGTGGCAAGCGTCGTGGCAAGCCGAATGACAAGCCGAGTGGCAGGCATCATGGCAGGCATACACACCCTTATCTGTATCGATTATAGAATTGGATACAGTTTTATTTGCATTCACCTTTATTCTATTATGATAATCACGGTATCTTCTGCGGTTATATATGTGATTATGGTACATATAGTAATAATGCCAATGATAGTAATATGGTTCATCATAGTATCTTTGATACTCTTCATATTCTTCGTGGTTTTGCTCATTATATGAGTGCTGGAATTTATTCATATAGTATTCTTTTGTAGCTTCAATATCGCAGTTCCAGGTCTTGGCTCTGACAGTATCCACAAGCCACTTCAATATGTTTTCTATCTCCTGCTCGCTGAACTCTTCGTCTGCTGCTGCAGCATACATAAGTTTTTCATATTGAGGCAATCCGGTTAAGTCTTTTCCTTTTACTTGTTTTACTCTTAATGGTTCTATTGATATCTCTTCTAAATAGCCTTTATCTATCAGTTTATACAGAATAACAGACAGTATGTTGTTGTATGGTATTCCTATAAGAACAGCCGCTTCCACCACATCAAGATCTTCAATCACAAAGCCATCTTTTCTGAATGAAGCTACCTCCAGTTGAGGGGGAGCCCAGTCTTCCCTTGCCCACTTAATTTCTTCATAGGAAGTCCGTGCTTTTATTACAGAACGATGCTTGAGGCCAACAAAAATTGTTGTTCCTATAGCCAGGATTATAAATAAGAATAACATAGTCCATCTGTCTGTGGATTCATTGTTATAAGGCCTGCTTGAATCAAGCCTTCCGCTATCTGGCTGGTAGGGCACCTGGGGATATTCGTCAATAGGCTTTTCATCGACGGGAGGCTTTTTATTGTAATCCGGCATCTCATTAAAAAGGTTGTCTGAGATATACTGTTGAATCTCGAAGTTATATCTTTGTGGAGGATTGTTTTTATGGAGTAATACCTGTACCCGCGGAACTGAGTTAAGCTGGTTTACCCTGTAATCAATCAGATATTCTTCGTTCATCCAGGCTTCGGTGGCAAAATCATTCTGAAGCAGGAATTCTTCTACTTCCTCTCTTGTACCCGAACCTTCAGGAAATTTCAAGGGATAATTCACAGCTACCGTATAATGCTCCATAGCCTCATCCCACTGTACAGGCTGCCAATGGAATACCACCAGCGATTTTCCATCTTCCGATATTGTTCTCGCCAGATATCCGGCCTCGGCCATATCTGCCGTAAAGCGGATTTTGTACGTGAGATATTCTCCTCCAAGGCGGTTATTTCCGGAGTTAATAATATCGTATCTTCCACCGCCAAGATCAATAATATCTATATCAAAGACCGAATTATCATCTTTTACGACACAGGAAAAATCATCATCAAAAATAGGATGAAGTTCATCGAATCCTTCTAATGTAAATGCCAGCATGGTTTTCCCCGGTACCAAATTATAACGTACTGTATATGTTACTATAGCATTTCCTGAAGGTTGCAGAATTACGTCAGACTCCACAAATCCCAGATGAGCAATTTCTGAAGCGCTTGCAGATATTATCGGTAAAAAAAATAACATCCCCAGCAATACAAATGATATGAAAATCAAAATTTTCTTCATAATACACCCTTATAAATCGGTAATCTTATTAATTTCTTCCACCAAATAAGAATAACATATAATTGCTGTTAAATGTATGGAGTTTTTGAATCCATTTTAAAAAACCATTAACCTGGCGCTGATGAAATTAGCAGCTGCCTTAAGAAAACAGAATATTATTAATATATATGTATATGCAATGTATGTGTATTAAATTTTTGACTTGTGAGCAGTTTCATTGCTCATAGGAGAATTTATAATAAAGATCAGCTTTTATTAAGTTTTGCTTAAGTATCAAACATGATTGTAAGGAGTAAAACTATTGAATAAGTTTTACTCCCTTCAGTCCAAAATCTTCTTCTATATCACCGAGTTCACCCGACATAACAGTATTTAAGAATCTGCCGGTTACAACACATTCATTACCATGTCCCTCAACCTCTTCTAAGAAAAATCTGGCGAAACCTGCGATTCTTACATTGCTTCTGCCATTTACACTCAGAGTGTCCACCATAATAACTGTAATTATACGAGGACAATTCGAATTATAATTATCATAAGTACATTCTGGTGTATGGTTGCATCGGCTTATAAGTGTGTTGACCCCTTGTACGGTGGGCCCGCTCATATTTCCGGGCTCGGTTTCCACATAGTCTCCTACCCGAAGATGTCCGTCATATCCGTTGATAATATTGTTTACATAGGTACTTGCCCCATTCCCGCTTAGTGCCAGAGCTCCGTAATTGCCGTTAGAGCCTCCCCCACCGCCTTCTTTTAACACATATTGCAGACCAAATTCCAAAGGCTGCTTCTCTATCGCAAATGGTCTGATACCTTCATATACACCGATAACAGGAGCCCACATTGCAGCACCGGTGGCTTCAGCTTTTCCTTTATCGAACCCAAATATTCGTGCAAAATAGTGATTCACGTCATTTTTTGCTGTTACTCTGATTTTTGTACCTGAATCATATACAATTACTTCGGCATCCAAGGGATTTACACCATTGGCTTCCAGGTAACTCTTTGCCACTGTTTCGGCATTGTCTCTGTTAAATATCAATTCCTGTGCCCCCGCCAGCGCAGCTGCGTCTACGGCGTTACTTAAAGTAATTCTCTTATGGACAAGAATTCCATAATCGATTACCAGAGCACAAACTCCCAGCATTACTGTCATACATAAAGCAAAGAACACTATAACTGAACCATTTTCATGTTTTGTTTTTTTGGATAAAATATGCATATTATCACCTAATATAAATTTTATCATCAATGCATACTTATCTTGTATCAACCAAAATAACTATCATTATGTATATAGAGACCTATTATCCCATGGGCCTTTTGTAATAGATGATACCTGTCTGCAACTAATCTTTTCTTGAAGTTAAAACAAACATAAATAAAAAAGCACGGGTTCTTTCTTTGTAACCCATGCCTTTCCTTATTATCTTTAATTACCGATAAATGCCTTGTGAAATGTTTTCTTGCCTTTACGTATTTTAATACCTTTTGTTAATTGCTCTTTGGTAACAGTATAATCAATGGATTCAACCTTGGCATCGTTAACAAACAGTCCTCCCTGTTGTATTAAGCGCCTGGCTTCGCTCTTTGAAGGTACTAATCGGCATGCAACAATTAAGTCCATAACACCAATTGCATTATCAGTTAATAGCTCTGTTCCGATTTCGGTAGATGGCATGTTCTCATCATCTGTACCTCCTTTGAAGAGTGCATGGGAGGCATCCCTGGCCTTTTTAGCTTCCTCTTCATTATGAACCAGTTTCGTCAGTTCATATGCTAAAATTTCCTTAGCCTGGTTCAGCTGACTTCCTTCCCACTTATCCATTTCATTAATCTCCTCAAGAGGTAAAAAAGTAAGCATTCTCAAGCATTTCAAAACATCAGCATCGTCAACATTTCTCCAGTACTGGTAGAATTCAAAAGGCGTGGTTTTATTCGGATCAAGCCAAACGGCACCTTTCGCTGTTTTCCCCATCTTATTGCCTTCTGAATTCATTAATAATGTAATTGTCATGGCATAAGAATCTTTACCCAGTATACGGCGTATCAGCTCTCTTCCGGCCAGCATATTGGACCATTGATCGTCGCCGCCAAATTGCATATTGCACCCATAATTCTGAAACAGGTAATAAAAATCATAGGCCTGCATAATCATATAATTCAATTCCAGGAAGGAAAGGCCTCTTTCCATTCTTTGCTTATAGCACTCAGCCCGGAGCATATTATTAATAGAAAAATGAGTGCCAACCTCCCTAAGTACGTCAACATAATTCAGCTTCAAAAGCCAGTCTGCATTATTAACCATGATTGCCTTATCATGGCCGAACTCAATAAACTTCTCCATCTGCACCTTAAAGCATTCACTGTTGTGCCGGATTATTTCAGGTGTCATCATGGAACGCATGTCTGTTCTGCCCGATGGGTCTCCTATATATGCAGTACCTCCACCTATCAGAACAACCGGCTTGTTGCCAGCCATTTGCAAGCGTTTCATGAGACATAATGCCATGAAATGACCAACATGCAAAGAGTCGGCTGTTGGATCAAACCCAATATAAAATGTTGCCTTACCGTTATTAACGAGCTCTTTAATCTCTTCTTCATCGGTAACCTGTGCAATAAGGCCACGGGCAACCAGTTCATCATAAATTGTCATTACAACAACTCCTCTCAGATTTAGTATATCAAAAAACCTCTGTTCCAATCGGAACAGAGGGCAAACAATTGCGGTACCACCTCTGGCTTAGAAATTCTTCGCAGAATTTCCCTTAACAAGTGCAAACACACTCATACGCTATATTGGGCGTACCCATCTTACCCTACTGCAATTTCAGGCAGCAGCTCCGAGATGTATTCGAATCAGGTTATCAGCAGCCTTTCACCAACCGGATGCTCTCTGAATGATAATTTACTGATCTACTTCTTCTCTTCCTAGCTTTGGTTTATTTAATTAAAATAAATTTTAAACGAGATTCACTGAAAAGTAAAGCCCTAAACCGAAAAGGACACTATTACAGTATTCTTGTAATTCACACAGATGAATCAATTACCTTTGAATTCGGGATTGCAATCTCAATCTCTCCCTCAAGCAGTCTAATCGTCTTTCTTTTTATTTGCTCTGTCGAATCTCATCCACTCCGGCAGCAGCAACCTGAAGTCCCCCTTTTCACGAACAGCTAGAATTACACTCTGAAGTAAAATAAAGAAACACAGCATGAGCCCGGTTGTAATACTCTGATAATATGGCTTAGTAAGGCCTGAAGCAATTACTATATTTGTAATAGTTTTTAAAGAGAGCATCCCAAAAAGTGTGCCAATTACATTTCCAACACCGCCGGTTAATAATGTCCCGCCTATAATATTAGATGCGATTGCCTGCATTTCTGCTTGCGTGGCATTGGCAGCATCACCTGCACCTGTGTGCAGCAGATAAACATAACCACTAATTCCGGATAACAATCCGGCTAATAAATAAGCAAAGAACTTCGTGCGTTTTACATTAATACCGAGGGTTAATGCACTGTGACTGTTTCCGCCCACTGCATAGAGGTTACGGCCGAATCGTGACCATTTCAGAATCACTGCTACAGCTATTACTATAACAATAGCTATTATAACTCCTGGCTCAATTTGGGCGGGAATAAAATTGCCGGTCTTTCCATAATAACCTATCCCCGGTAATGTGATACGTAATTGTTTAAGACTCATAAATGCTTTATGTGATGCGGTGCGCGGAGCAATGCTGACTATGGTTACCATGCCTCTTGCAAAGAACATACCTGCTAATGTGACAATGAAGGGCTGTATCTCTAAATATGATATTAATAATCCATGAAGCAGCCCGAAGAATAAACCTATACCTAGAGATATCAACATCGAGCCTATTATACTTCCACCATGATCTTCAAGATAAACAACGCAGACCATAGTCACAAGAGCAGTAATTCCTCCTCCCGAAATATCTATCCCACCTGATATCATGACCATAGTCAGCCCACAGGCAATTATAAGCAAGAATGCGTTGTTATTGAAAAGATCAAGAAACTGCTGGGGGTTTAAGAACCCACCACCCCAGACCATCATGGCAATTACATACATACCGATGAAGGTACAAACCGTAATTGTCATGAGCAGGTTGGTGTTAGAAATAGGCTCTCTGCGTTTCTTTTCCGATTTTACAGTTAACAAATCCTTATCATTTTTCATAGCATTAATTCTCCATTACTTCGTCGGTTTTTCGCACAATCAGAAGGTATAACCTTTAACAATTGGCGAATAAGTTACACTGATGGCTATAACAATAATCCTTAAGGCGTTAAACACTGTTTAAGGAGCCTTCATTGGAATTCTCCGTTTGTAACTGTTTTTTAAACAGCTTATTGTATAGATTAATGGCATATGCTTTTACAACCGGTGAACTGATTACAACGATAATTATAATAACCATTGCTTTATAGGCTTTTACCGCCGCTGAAGGAACCTTCATTGCATAAAGCGTAACCGTCAAAGCCTGAATTATATATGCCCCAATAACTGAACCAAACAAGCTGAATTTTCCGCCACTTAGAGCAGTTCCTCCTATGGCAACTGCCAGAATAACGTCCATCTCCACATCCAAAAGAAGAGTCTCATGGTTGATAAGTCCGATTCTGCATACAGTAATACAGCCTGCGGTAGCAACACAAACTCCCAATATCATAAATGATATTAGTTTTATCCAAACAGGATTAATTCCGTTTAAATGGGCAGTTCCTTCATTAATTCCAACCACCTGTGTGTATAATCCAAGGTTAGTAAACCTTAAAACAAGCGAAATTAAAATCAGGAATATAACCATGATAATGATGGGAGTGGGCAGGGGGATCCCCGGAATAAAACCTCCAATGCTGGATAGCAGTGGACTTGAAACAGTGGGAGTTGCCCCTCCGTTTATCCAATAAGCGATAGACCGGCCGGCAGAAAACAGTATTAACGTTGCAATCATGGGCTGAATTTTAAATACGGCAACCAACACACCGTTGAATGTGCTGAAAAGAACTGCAACAACACAGCTAAACAAAAATGCAAGAATAATTATCGGTATTGTAATTTCATTCGAGCGAAGCACACTTACAAAGACACTTCCTGCTATTGCCGCTACTGCAGCAACACTTATATCCTGACCTTTACACGATGACGTCACCAGTGTCATACCGATTGACAGAATAGCCACTGCTGATGCACCGTTCAAGATACTTATCAGATTCCCTGAAAGAACAGTGTTTCCTTGGTTGTTGGTTGCGATGGTTAAAGAGAAGAATTCAGGATCCCTGATTAAGTTAAAAACTACTAATAAAAAAAGTGCAAACAACGGTATAACCAATTGTGACCTAGCAAATTTCTTTAAACCATTACCCATTTATACTGCCTCCCCCGCTATCGTATGCATAATCTTATCTTGTGTCATATCATCGCCCTTCAGTTCGCCAACTATCTTACGATCCCGCATTACAATGAGCCGCGAACAAGTGCGGAGCATCTCCTCGATTTCAGATGAAATAAATGTAACGCTGACGCCATCCTCAGCCAGCTTAAGTACGAGTTTTTGTATTTCGACTTTTGTTCCGACATCAATGCCCCGCGTTGGCTCGTCCAGGATAAGATATTGTGGATTTGTGAGTAACCAGCGTGCTAATATTACTTTTTGCTGATTCCCGCCAGATAGCGATTTTATTGGAGTATCCATTGAAGCAGTTTTTATACCTAATAATTTTATGTACTCATCTGCAAAGGCTTCAGCCTCAGCTCTTGAAAAGGGTTTGAAGAATCCCTTCATTACTTGCAGAGCAAGTATAATATTTTCACGAACCGACAAATCCTCAACAACACCATCCCGTTTTCTGTCTTCGGGCAGATATCCGATACCATGCATCATAGCGTCCTTAGGCTTTTTAATTCTAACGTCTTTACCGTTTATTTTGATTCTGCCACTGGTGATTTTATCAGCAGCAAAAATAGCGCGTACACTTTCACTGCGCCCAGAGCCAAGCAACCCGGTAAACCCGTTAACTTCTCCCTTAGAGATTCTAAAGTCGAATGCATTGGTACATTCCAAACTAGATAATCCAGCTGCCTGGTAAACAGGTGGAATATCTAAATTTTCATCTAATTGCTGTCGATTCTGCAGCGATGAAATATCGTCAAGATCCTTACCCATCATCTTTGAAATAAGTTGTACACGCGGCAAATCATTTATTCCATACTCTCCTACCTGCTCACCGTTTCTCAAAACAGTAATTCTGTCGCATATCTCATACACCTCATCAAGAAAGTGTGTAATATAGATTATGCCGACACCACGTGATTTCAGTTCACGCATAAGAGAGAAAAGCTTTTCAACCTCTTGTTCATCCAGCGAGGAAGTCGGCTCGTCCAGAATAAGAACTTTACAGTCCATATCAACAGAACGGGCAATAGCCACCATTTGCTGCACAGCTATAGAACAGGTGCCAAGCTGTTGAGTAGCCCTCGCCGGTATATTTAATTTCGAAAGTATTTCTGTTGTCTTCTTTTTCATAGAGCGCCAATTTACCATACGGTAATTGCCTCTCCCAATAAACATATTCTCGGCAACTGTAAGGTTGGGACAAAGAGTAATCTCCTGATAAACCGTACTGATGCCTAAATTCTGAGCCTCGTAAGGCGATTTTACATTAATTTCTTTGCTAATGCCGTCCAGGTAGATTTGACCTGAATCTTTCGGGTATACCCCTGTTAAAACCTTGATTAAGGTTGACTTTCCGGCTCCATTCTCACCCATCAGGGCATGAATTTCACCTTTTCTCAGAGTAAAATCTACATTTTTTAAAGCACGAACACCCGGAAACGATTTGTTTATACTCCTCATTGATAAAATGATGTCGTTATGCATAGCTACCATCCTTATAGTGTTAGAAATCTTTTTAAACGACCTCACCCGTTACCGTAATTATTGATTTCGAACGGAACCGAGTCGTTGAAATTCGAACTGGGGGATATACCCCCGCCTGTAATAATAATCCCTGCCCGCCGCCCAGGAGGTGGGAAAAACCTCTATTTTCTTTCTAACAGCGATGTAAGTATGCGGTAATATCCGCATACTTTACATCGCACAGACTTAATTAAACTCTCTCATAACAGGCAAAGTGATATTGTTTATTAATCACCAAGACCATATTTATCTATATCTTCTTGTGTAATGGTTGCTGCATCAAAGTATGTTTCTTCGTTAATAACTATCTTTTCTGGAATTGTCTTGCCAGCTTCAAGATCCTGAATCATTTCATTGATTTTTTCTGCTTGGAAGGGGCTGCACTGAACGTCTAAGTTCCAGTTGCCTGCAAGTACTTCTCTTAAAGCCCACTTGTTGCAGTCGAAGCCTATTACCACGACATCCCCATTAACACCGTGGGTAATACCTGCTTCATCCAGAGCTGCAACTGCGCCCTTAGCCATACCGTCATTCTCAGCGTAGATAACATTGAAACTTTCATTTGAGTTGATTACTGATTCTACAATCTGTTTAGCTGTAGCTTCATCCCAGGTAGCAGTCTGCTGGGCAACACGTTTCATAGTACCTTTCTGGAATTGTTCATCTAATGGTGTTGTACGCCCAATCTGAGCATCACTGCCCATTGCGCCTTGAATATGTACAACATTATATTCGGGCAGTTTTTGATCTAACAGCCATTGAACGGCCATTCTTCCCTGTGCTGCCATGTCAGAAACAACAGCAGCTTCAAATAAGCTCTCGTCTACGTTCATCATGCGGTCGAAAAGGAATACTTTAATACCAGCTTTCTGTGCATTTTCCAGAACATTGGTCCATCCATCAGTAGCGGCAGCTGAGATAAGAAGATAGTCCACACCGTCTGTGATGAACTGTGCTGCCGCATTCAATTGCTCATCATTCTTCAGGCTGTAGAATGTGGAAGTCTTGTATCCATTGGCTTCAGTAAAGACTTTTTCAAAGTCTGCCACATTCGCAGCACGATATCCGGACTCGGAAGGAGGATTGTTAACAATACCAACTTTGATGAGACCATCGCCGGCAGAAGATTTCGGTGTATCGCCGGATGTTCCGGGTGTTGACGGTTGATCTGGACCTGCAGGCGTCGAGCCGCAAGCTACTAATCCTAATGTCAGAACAGCTACCAAGACTAAGGCTAAGATTCTTTTCATTTTCTTATTCCCCTTTCAATTTTATAAATCTTTGTTTTTAGCATATAATTTTCCAGCTGCTAAAAACAAGTTCCAGGGGCTAAGTCCGTAAAATTTTCAACCAACTTATTCAAAAAATGTACATTTTCCATATTTTACTATATAGTATTATAAATCTATCGTAATATTTCAACCATTTATATTAAAATAACCAACATGATATTAATATTTCCTGTTATCGATTATTTCTCTTGAAATACTTGAATAGTCAAAATAGGTCTCATCAATATAGTTTTTCGGCTCAATGGATTCTCCTTGTTCCAATTTCTTTATAATTTCATCAACATATGGACCCTGCAGCGGATTGCATTCAACATTCAATGTAATTTTTCCTGACAGGCAGTATTCCAGTCCAAGCCGGGTAGCGTCAAACGAGATAACAATCACACCACCATAGGGATCACATTTCAGGCCTGCCTCTTCCATAGCAGCGATTGCACCCAGAGCCTCACCATCATTCTCGCAGTATACAACGTCAATATCTTTTGTCTGCTTCAAAATTGAACCCATAACTTCATATGCCTTGGCTTTGGTAAAATCACCACACTCCTGTGCCACCAATTCCCAGTTAGGATGCTTCCTGATTGCTTCTTCAAGCGCGGCTGTCCTGCCGATCTGCGGGGTAGAACCTATGGTGCCCTGAATATGAACTATCCGTATTGGCTCCTCTTTCCTTCCTCGCTTTTCCAAAAAGTCTGCCAACCATGAAACTGCTGTCTCACCTTCTTTATAAAAATCGGAACCGATATAAGCTGTGTACAGCTCTTCATCCTGCTGTTCAATATACCGATCAATCACGAGCACAGGTATATCAGCTTCCTTTGCTTCCAGTAAAATGGAATTCCATCCTGTCTCAACCTTTGGAGAGAACACGATATAGTCTACATCCTGCTGTATAAACATCCGAATAGCCCGAATCTGGTTTTCTTGTTCTTGTCTCGCATCATCAAAAATCAACACATATCCGTTTTCTTCAGTTAAAGTATCTTTTATGTTCTCGGTGTTTGCCACCCGCCACTCTGATTCCGCACCCACCTGTGAAAACCCTACTACTATCAGCTTATCATCGGTATTTCCCGGTGACACAGGCTGCTCTTCTTTTGTACAACCGCTGTATAACACTATGGTAAAACAAAAAATCATAGCAAGTAGTTTTCTCATATTGCCATCTCCTTGTCGCTGGTCTTCATAGGAATAGTCACAATAACCTTAGTTCCGACATCCAATGTACTTACTAATGTTAAACCGTATTGTCCACCAAACAGTATCTGTATCCTTTGATGCACTGTTCTCAATCCAAATCCTTGGCTTTTGCCATCAGTAAGAGAAGACCTGACCTGTTCCAAACGTTCCTTGGTCATGCCACGTCCATCATCTGCCACTTCGAGAATCACGCATCCATTCTCCTCCCTGCCGGTTAAACGTATAATACCTTTACGCCGCCTGTTTTTTATACCGTGGTACAGCGCATTTTCTACCAAAGGCTGAAGGGTCAGCTTGGGCAGGATATATTTTTTCAGATGCTCAGGAATGTCAATTTCATAATCCATTAAATCCCGGTAACGCATCTGTTGTATTTCCAGGTAGCTACGAATGTGCTGTTCTTCCTCTTCTATAGAAATCACATTTTTCCCCCGGCTTAATGAAAAACGAAAATAATTTGAGAGGCTTGCAACCATTCTTACCGCTTCGCTGATTTCTTCCGACTCAATAAGCCATACAATGGTATCCAGGGTGTTATAAAGAAAATGGGGGTTGATCTGGGACTGCAACAATGCAAATTCAGTACGTCTGCGCTGCTTTTCCTGCTGGGTGTTCTTTTCAATCTGCTTTATCAGACGCTCTACCATATTCTCAATGCCGTCAGAAAGAAGTTGTATCTCCTCTACATCGGCCTGGATAGGCTCACGAACTGACAAACTGCCCTTACCAATTGCTTCCATGCGCTCGCAAATTATATCTATTGGATCAACTATCTTACGACTTAACTTTTTGGAACTTATCAAAAGAAAATATAGCAGTGCCAGCGAGAAGAATATAGCTATGACCATCAGAAGAATCATATTCGTTACCATGTCCGACTGCAAACTGTTCAGATACGCCGATTCATAATAAAGATAGGTATACATGAATTTCTGAATCAGATCAGTCAGGATATAGATGTTTTTTTCCAGCTGATCTACACGAGAGTCGTACTCTTTTGTTTCAGCGATTTGTTGCATCTTTTGCTCCAGAGTATTGCACAGACTCAACACACTGCTGATTGCACGGATACTGTCCTTTTGGGTTGTAGTATCATTCAGCTTTTGTGCAATGTCTTTAGCTGAGTGCACCTCTCCAAGTGGCAGGCCTTCCGAATACTGGCTGTCAATCACATAATAATACATTTTTAAATCTACATCATCTTTAAAATTCTGATTAAACTCAGAGGCCGTTGTGACATTGCTCAATATTGCATTATAACGAAACGCATAAGCAATACCCACTATTGCAAGCGCAATAATAACTAGCATCAGCGGCAGTGATACGATAATAATCATATTCCAGAGTCTATTCTGCATTTTTATTTTTTTTTCTTTTCTAAGGTATTTAACGTTCACTGTTTATTCCTCTTCGATAATCACTGGGGGTGCGCCCCGTAACTTTTTTAAACACAAAACTGAAGTAACGTGGATCCTTATATCCGACAGCGAACGCAATTTCGCTTAAGCGGTTGTCTGTTTGGCGGAGCATACGTTTTGCCTCGTCAATTCGTTTATAGGTAAGATATTCTGTTAAGGTTTGCCCTACTTCCTGACTAAATATCGCCGACAGGTAGTTTGGACTTATATTTACTTTTTTGGCGACCTTATCAAGTGAAATTGATGATTCTGAATAACTCTTATCTATAAAAGCAATGGCCTGTCTTAAAATATCATGCTGCTGCTTTGCACTTTCCCGGTCCCTCAATTCAATAGTCTGCTTTATAACCTGATGAACATATTGCCGTGCTTCATCAATTGTTGAAGCACGGTCATCCGGCCGAAGTTCCTGCGACCATAAGCTGTCCATGCGGCAGCCTATTGAATCCAGATATTCTATAGCTGCAAAGTAAACAGTCATTGTTACATACTTGCAAAACATAGGAAGTGATTTAAATTCGTCCCCGGTATTCTGCAGCATTTGATCAATAAAATTATCAACTTCGTTTTCAGTTCCGTTGCTTAAGAACTTTCTGACGTATTCCAGATCAATTTCTTTATTTCCTGACCCTATCTGTATACGATTATCTTTCCTCAGTTTCTGTATGCTGGTTTCTGAAAGAATATGCTCCTCAGGACATAAATGGCGGTAAGATAATATGCGGTTGGCTTCAGCAAAACAGGCGGGAATAGCACCAAGCCGTGAAACCGGAGTACCACATGCAATATACCAACCTACATCTTGTCCGGCTGTGGCACAACGGTCTTTAATATTTTGTATACAGTTACTGGTATTACGCTGTATCTCGTCCTGTGAACCCTTAACCAAAACTGCATATGTTGTAATGTTCCATCTAAATAAAATGAATTCGGAATGATCGATGATATAATTAGTAACATTGTCCTGCACTTCTGCCAGATTCTCGGTATAGCTTTCTGGTGAACTTGCGTTGTATTTGGTGCTGCTAAACGAAAAAAGGATAATATTATAGTACGGAGCGTTGATGTCGATGTTCAAGGTTTTTGCAGTTTCAGAAATTTCTGACACGCTTAAACCACCGGTAACAATTTGTTCAAAAAACCTTCTGCGTGAAAAATTTTCGTATTCCTGCGCTTCCCGTTTAAAACTCTCTATGTATTCCTGCTGCCGTCTCTCTTCCTGCATTTTCTCGTGCAGCCCAATTAGTATTTCTACCAGCTTTTCCTTAATAATTGGCTTAAGCAGATATTGATCCACGCCCATACGGATAGCCTGCTGCGCATATAAAAAATCGTCATATCCACTAATAATTACAATTTTTGTCTTTGGGAGTTCTTTACGTACCAGATCAATCAATGACAATCCATCCATAAACGGCATTTTGATATCTGTAATAAGAAGATCCGGACGTATTTTGCGAATCAAGGGCAGGGCAAGCTCACCGTCTGAAGCATCACCGGTATAATGAAAGCCATACTGTTCCCAAGGGATGTTCTTACGTATGCCTTCGCGTACCACATTTTCATCCTCGACAAGAAAGACCTTAAACATGCTGTATCTTCCTT
>DUNT01000127.1 GCA_012839205.1 Clostridiaceae bacterium | reverse complement strand
TCATCCTGGGGGTTCTTTGATATTCTTTTGAGCAAATATAATATTGTAGGCACTCCGGGAGTGGGTTTCGGCAATAACGGCGAGGGGTTTTTCCGCTTGACTGCCTTTGCCAGTCGGGACAATGTTATTAAAGCCATGAACAGAATACAGCAAAGTGGTTCACCTTTTATAAATATCTAGCATGTACAATTATATTTGAACAAAGGCGTTCACCGTATAGTTTTTAACCATCATTCGGTGAATGTTTTTATATTTATATTAATACTTTAATAATTATAATATATAATTATATCAGTGCTAATACTAAATGAAGTAACTCTGGTCCACTGGAGGTTATTAATTTGAAGAAAAAGGTTATAGCCACACTATCCTTAACTGTTTTATTTCTTCTTATGTTTGCCACCATATCAAATGCCAACTCATCATGGCATTGGGTAACAGTTAGTCCTTTAAAGGTATTGCCTTTTGCAGTATTCTTTACTCTGCTTATTGAGACTGTTGCAGTAGTTTTTATTGGAAAAGTGGCTGATATAAAAAAATCATTTATCGTAGTTGCATTGGCTAATATATTTTCATTCCTGGCACCGGGAATTTTTCGCGCATACAGATTTATTCCAACAAGTGGGGGTTTCAGTCTGATGGCTGCCTTTAACAAGGGTCCGTATTACATAGTGTTAACCGGATATCTTGTTTTAACGCTAATAGTTGAGTTGCCCGTGGTGTATTTTCTACTTAGAAAAGAAGCAAAAAGAAAATGGGGTTTTATAATATCAATAGTTGCTTCAAATATTGTTACAACTTTACTTGTGGCCATATGCGAACGACAGATTTGCATAGGAAGATGGTAGAGAATATATGTAAATAAATTCCTGTTTGACATGAAATATCCCCTGTGCTACAATATAACGGCAACCGCACGAAAAAGGGTTTGTAAATCAGATATGCGTATGATTTGAGCATACTGTCCCTTCTAGGCGAGATTGGTAGGAGGAGGTGCAATTTATGTACGCAGTCATCGAGACAGGCGGAAAGCAGTACAGAGTTCAGGAAGGTGATATTGTCTTCGTTGAGAAACTCGCAATTTCTGAAGGCGAAGAATACACTTTCGATAAAGTACTTGCAGTATCGAAAGACGATGAGCTTATAACAGGTAATCCTGTTGAAGGAGTTACCGTTTCTGCCAAGGTATTGGGCCAGGGCAAAGGTAAGAAGATTATTGTCTTTAAATACAAGCCTAAGAAGAACTATCGCAAAAAGCAAGGTCACAGGCAGCCGTACACAAAGGTTCAGATCGAGAAGATCAACGCATAAAAGCCATGACCAGAGCTGTGATTAACCGTTTGAAGAACGGAGATATTATTGGGTTTAGCATTAGAGGCCATGCGGGAGCCGCAAAAGACGGAGAGTTTGACATGGTATGTGCAGCAATATCTGCTGTGGGATATACTGCTCTTGGAGGTTTGCAGGAGCTATGCGGGGTAAATGCCTATAAAGAATCCGATGGGAATCTTGAAATGAAATTACCTAAGGACATGACCGCTGAGGCCTGGACTAAGGCTCAAATTATTCTTAAGACTATGGTAATTGGTCTTAAACAAATTGAAAATCAGTACTCGAAACATATACAAGTAAGTTTTAAGGAGGTGTAGCCATGATCAGAATTAATCTGCAGCTATTCGCTCATAAAAAGGGAATGGGTAGCACAAAGAATGGCCGTGACAG
>DUNT01000126.1 GCA_012839205.1 Clostridiaceae bacterium | reverse complement strand
GGATTATTATAATTATAGAAGACCACATAGTTCATTGAACTACAAGTCTCCTATAACAATAAATTTAAAAAGATGTAACTAAAAAGTAGAGATTTTTTGTCTAAAATATTGTACCAGTCGACAGCGTAAGCGGAGTCGAAGGATCTTACACATTGACGCAAAAGATTCTTCGCTATCGCTCAGAATGACAGAAAGGGCGCTCAGAATGACAGAAAGGGCGCTCAGAATGACAAGGGAACAGGTGGCATGTCTCACCGGTTTGGTGCCTGTAGAGTAAGTCAAATGCCATGATAAAAAGATAAAACGCAAGAGAAATAATAGATAAAAAATGTGGGAAAAAGGAGCAAATTTATGAAATCGAAGAATACTTCTACAAATAAAAAAGGGATAAGAATAACAGCACTTTTCATTATGATTGCATTTCTTATTACTGTTTATACCCCTGTTCCTTCCGGGGCCGCCTCCCTGAAAGAAGAGGTGGTATATGTTCGTCTCAACAACGATGGTTCAGTGGATCAGGTCTATGTTGTAAACAGTTTTGAGCTGGGAGAAAACAATACAATCATTGATTACGGCAACTATGCTTATGTGCAGAATCTTACCGACAACAGTGAAATCAGGTTAGAGAAGGGAAAAGTTACTGTTGATGCCCAGGGAAATCAATTATATTATGAGGGCTTTTTAATGAACCCCCAGCTTCCGTGGGATATATCAATAAAATATATACTTGATGGGAAAGAAACTTCATCCGACGATATAGCAGGGAAATCAGGCAGTTTAATCATTCAGATTGAAACCGATGCCAATCCGCTTGGCAACAAGGACTTCTTTGATAGCTATGCACTGCAGATTTCACTTACCCTTGACAGCAGCATTTGTAAAAATATTTCTGCTCCGGGAGGAACAGTGGCAACAGCCGGCAGAAACAAACAAGTAAGCTATGTGGTTTTGCCGGGAAAGGCTTCAAACATTAAGTTAAGTGCTGATGTCAAAAACTTTGAAATGCCTGCCGTTACTATTGGTGGTGTCCGCTTAAATATGGATTTCAGTATTGAGAATTATGATTTGTCTGAGATTGAGGAACTGACTGACGCTGTAGCCGAATTAGATGACGGAGTTGAAGAGCTGCTTGATGGCATTTTCGATATGAAAAAAGGAGTCTCCGACCTGCATAGTGGAACCAAAGAACTGCGGGACGGCGTTGGAGAATTCAAAGATGGCGTAGGAGAACTTTCTGAGGGTATAGGAGAGCTGAAAGATGGGGTGGCAGAGCTTAAGGATGGAACCATTGAAATGGCAGATGGTGCAATAGAGCTGGCTGACGGAACTATTGAGCTGGTTGACGGAGTCCGGGAATTGGATGAGGGTGTAGGTGAGTTTGCCGATGGTGTTGACGAGCTCTATGACGGCATAAAAGAGCTTTTATTAGGCACTTCAAAACTCTATGGTGGAATGGGTGAAATTATCGATGGTTCAGCAGAGCTTAAGTCAGGTGCAAAATCCCTGGCTTCCGGTGCCGCTGCGGCAGCAAGCGGCGGTGGGCAGTTAGCAGAAGGCTTCGATGAATACTTTAAAGGAATTATAGCACTGGTTAATTCTCAGTTAGCCGGTTCAGAAATTCCGGGATTGCCGTTAACACGGGAGAATTATTCAGAAGTGCTGGAAAATGCACTTTATGGGCAGGCCATAGCCCTTGCCCGTGATGCTATAAGTAAACAGGTATACGGTGCAGCACGGCAATTAATTTTATCCGCAGAAGGAATACCTCCGGAGGTTTATGAATCTTTTTCGCCGGAGCAGAAGGCAATTATCCATCAGGCTGTGGAGGAGCGGATTTTAACAATTCGGGACAGACTGGAAGCGCAGGTTGAAGAGCTTCTTGAACAGCAAATGCCGACTATTAAGGAAGAGGTGGAAAGTTCACCGGGAGCAAAGCAGCTTTCAGATTTGCTGAATATGCTTAAAGGCTATGATCAGTTGCTGGCAGGACTCAACCAATATATCTCGGGTGTAGATGAAATCAGCTCCGGTGTAAACAATCTGTCAGCAGGGATAAGCAAATTTCATGATGGCCTGCTGGAATACAGGGAAGGATTTTCAGAGTATTTTTACGGTATGGCGGTATTTAATCAAGAATCGGGAAAGTTAGTGGACGGTGCCTATGAGCTGAAAGAGGGTACGGCAGAGCTGCTAGAGGGTGTAATTGAGCTCAAAGACGGTATAGTTGAGTTTAAAGATGGTGTAATTGAGCTTCGGGATGGAGTTATAGAACTATTCGATGGAATAGTTGAGCTTCATGATGGAGTAATTGAAATGTATGATGGTGCCATTGGATTAAATGATGGAGTAATAACGCTAACCGATGGTATAGGGGAACTAAAAGACGGCACTTATGAACTATACGATGGAGTAGCCGAATTAAAGGATGGTACAGGTGAATTCCGCCGCGAAACCCAATCACTTGACACCAAAATTATTGATGCAATTAAAGAAGAAATTGATAAAATGATGGGAGCGGATATTCCTGTTAAATCCTTTGTGTCAGAGAAAAACAGTGGAATTTCAGCAGTTCAGTTTGTTATGCAAACCCAGGGCATTTCCATTCCAGAGAAAGATGCAGATATTATTCAACCTGAACCCGAGGTCCGGTTGACCTTTTGGCAGCGGTTGCTCAGACTATTCGGATTCTAAAATAATAACTTTTCGCCCAAAAAAGACTGTGACTAAAATGAATCACAGTCTTTTTGTCCACCTTTGGTCTACTCACCGGAGGACCTCCATTTAATATGATTGGATATATCAGGTTAATCCAAACTCCTCTTTCAAAACCTGTTCCATTAAATCTATTGGGGCATCCTTACCAGTCCAAAGGACAAAGTTCATTGCCGCCTGGCTCGAAAGCATCCCCAGACCATTTACTGTTTTAGCACCACGGTTGGCTGCTTCTTGTAAAAAAATCGTATTGGGATCATTAAAGATAACATCGGCTACTACCATATTGCTTTTAACAGAATTATATTCAACATTCGGGCTTTCATCAACATTAGGATAAAGGCCAACAGAAGTAGCATTGATAAAAATATCAGTATCATCAGGAACAATAAAAGGTTTGTCCCAAAACACAAAAACAGCTTCAGCTTGAGTACGTTGATTGATTAAATTTACCACTTCTTCGCCTTTTTCTTTTGTAGTGTTGGCAATAGTTATTTGCTTTGCTCCAGCAAGTGCACATTCAACACTAATAGCACGAGCTGCACCACCTGCACCCAATACAGCTATTTTTTTACCCGCTACGTCAACATCTACTTTTCTTAGTGATGTAATAAAGCCCTTTCCATCTGTATTTTCTCCAAATAGTTTACCATTCTTGTTCACAACAGTATTGACTGCACCAATAATTTCTGCTGCATGACTTAATTCATCTAAATATTTTATAACTTCAACTTTATGGGGAATAGTGAGATTTATACCCCGAAAATTCATTGCTTTCAAGCCAGCTATTGCATCACCAAGCGTATTTTTCTCAACAAGCATAGTGATGTAGCGGTAGTTCAAACCCAGCTTTGCAAAAGCTGCCTCCATTACTACTCCTGTAGGATTTTCATCAATAGGACAACCAAATACCCCTACTAATTCAGCACGATAAATTTTACTCATAGTGTACTCCTCTCCGGCAACAGAGTGTCGCAAATATTGCATAATAGATGTACTTATATCAATAATTGTATCACACTTTTTTTGTGCCGGCATCTAAAAAAGGAGTCATTAAACTATCAAAATATAGGTTTATGGGCTCCCCTGTTTTTCTATTCCACAGTTTTGGAGACTTCTGCAAAAAAACTGAATATACCTGCGTTTGTCTTTTGGTCAGATCATCTCTTTTCATGCTTTACATTCATTTTACACGTTTCGACTATTATTGACGATTCATTCTAATTATTGTATAATGACTACAGTCACTGACTATAGTCATTATACAATATTTTAATGTATAATACTAAATATTTTAATCTAATAACAAAAGAAATCTGGTCTTTCAACATTACAAAATGTTTGTCTTCTTATGATAAGAAATATCAGAACAATGACAATAGGCAGGAAATTTTGCAGATTTTGCAGGAGGAATAATTTTATGCAGAGATTTAAAAAAGCATTCAGTATTATCCTTGCTTTTGTTTACGTTTTTACCGCCTTGCCTCTGACATTGTCGGGAAAGACAGGAACTATCCAGGCTTTTGCCGAGGAAGTCATGACTGATGAGCAGTGCGTAGATATGGATTGTGATGAGCTGGATGCCTTGGCTGAAACAGAAGGATGGGAGAATCCTGATGGAATAGAAACCAGGCAGATTACCCTTTCCACGGAAGGCACCGATGGATCGGTTGATGAGAATTTGGAAGCAGATAAGAATTGGCTGACAGCCGAAATGATCCTGGGTGATAACAGTGATGCAGATAATATCAGCAAGCGGCTTAATCTGCCGAAAGCCGGTCCGAATCTAAGTACGATAAGCTGGAGCTTTTCCGAAGAGGGGATCATCCTTCCCGCCGGAGCGGTCATGAGACCCGCCGGAGGAGACAAAACCATAACCCTGACGGCAACCCTTTCTTTAGGCGGCATTACCGAAACCAAAACGTTTGAATTTAAAGTAAAAGCGTCTTCTTCAGAGGAAGAGGAATCCTTGCTGGAGGCCGATGCAAACTGGATTTATGGTCAGGTTTTCTATTTAGACTCTCATAATGATATACGGGGATCTTCTTTGCCGTTTCCTGTTGCAGGACCCAACGGCAGCGCGATAAGCTGGGTTTCTTCAGACCCGGCCATTATATCGGTCACAGGTGAAGTAAACCACCCTGCATTTTCGCTTTACCTGGGCCATGCACCGGTCACCCTTACAGCAACAGTTACCAGACGAGATACATCAACGGTGAAAACATATGAAGTAATGGTTTATCCTGATAGGAACCCCACCGATTTTGACCGCGTTAATTATTGCAAAGAAAAATATGTGATTAATGAAATAATATTAAATGGAAATGACCCAATATATGTGAAAACAAATCTTTCCCTGCCCACCTCAAACAGTGGAGCATATTACTATGATATAAATATCGGGGGATGTACTATTTCTTGGGAGTCTTCTCATCCCGATGTTATTGCGGCAGACGGTACGGTGACCCGACCTCAGAAAGGGCATCCCAGTGTTGAAGTAACCCTGACTGCAACCATATCATATGGCGAAGCGACAGATACGAAAAGCTTTACATTCATCGTAACCCCCATGGAAGAATATCCCTTTGCCATAAACTATGATGATTTCAACACAACTGACAGACTGCAGTTTAACGGCGCGTCGGGGATCGTCGAGACCACCAACAGAAATGAAGAATCCGTTACTGCCTTTAAGTTCAGTAACGGCACCGGTTCTACCGGCGGCAGTGTCTTTACAAAAAACAGGATCAGGCTGGGCGAAGATCTTTCCTTCAGCACTGCCTTTACATTCCGCATAGATAATCTGACTAATTATTATGACCTTGAGAAAAGCGGCGCCTTTACCTTCACTTTACAGGGGATCGGCAATAATGTATACCCACAGGACCTGAACGATACGGCCATTAAGCCAAGCCTTAGCATAGCTTTTACAACAAGCCGTTCTCAAAAAGGGTCAGGGCAGGCATACGCAAATTATGTCGATGTTTATGCCCAGGCCTTTTATAACGGGGATTACAGCAACGCTAACCAGAAGTATTGGATAGGAGACTTTAAAGCCAATGAACAGATGGACTATAATACAATCTGGATAGAGTACGACGGTACCCGAAAGGTCCTTGAACTATGGTTTTCTGACACCGGAAACAGGCCTGAGATAAACTATATGCACATGGAGATAAAAAACGTGGATTTGGGTGAGGTATTTACCAGCGCAGGAGATGGCCTGACCCTTGAGGATGTCCGTGACGTTTATGCAGGATTCATGGGCTCAATGGGAGATGCTCGGGAAGACATTGAAATATATGACTGGTATTTTAAGAACGATTCCACACCTATAAACAAAAAAATCTACGACTTTTATGATGTTTCGAATATAACCCTTTCAGCTGTTGCTTCTGAAGAGGTGCTGAATAGCATATTAACAGTTACTGTATCAGGTGTGACGGGCCCCATGGCAGGCATACCTGTGGAATTCCATACTGATTTCGGCACTTTTTTGGATCAGCCTGTTATTGAAACTGACGCATCAGGAAAAGCAACCATCACGTTAAGTGGTGAGCATACCGGTGTGGCTCATGTCAAAGCCATAGCCCCGGGCGGCGCCATGGCTGAAACAGATGCGCCACTTTCTGCTACAGACGAAGATTCTGTAGACTTTGACGTTGATTGGCTGATCAATGGCGGAGGGCTGGCTTTATTGCTGAACGGCAACAGCGGACTGAATCACGTACTTACATCACTGAATCCGCCTTCCAAAGGTCCTAATGGGAGCGACATAACCTGGAGTTCCAACAGCCCATATGTTAATACGGCAAATGGTAATGTGATTCTTCCCACGCCTGAGGATGGAAACCAGCAGGTGATCCTTACCGCAACATTATCTAAAGGTACTGCTTCCAGAACTGAACAAATCACTGTAATTGTCAGATTTATCGACGCCTCTGCAGTTCCGGCAGACAAAACCTGGCTGGATACGGTGATTTTAAAGGAAAACAGCGGCTGGGACAATTTAACAGGCGATCTTAACATGCTGACTTCCGGTCAGTACGGAAGTTCCATCACTTGGACATTATCCAACGAGGATTTTATAGCCGCCAACGGAACAGTTACAAGACCTACCTATACCCAGGGAGATCAAACCGTTACTTTGACGGCCTTAATAACAAAAGGATCCTCCAGTGACACTGTAAGCTATACGGCTACCGTTAAGGCGCTTGATCCAAACGACCTCGAAGCCGTTGACATAAGTTTCAGCTGGCTCACATGGGATATTATAAAGAATGGAAACACAGACATGGACAGTGTTGTGGATGATCTGGACCTTCCTGACGAAGGTCCCTGGAATATCGCCATTAGTTGGACATCATCAAACACAAATGTTGTTTCCAATAACGGAGATGTGGTCCAGTCGGCTTTTTCCCAGGGGAAAAAGAAAATCACCCTTACTGCTGCCATATCAAGAGGTGAAATAATCGTTCAGAAGACTTTCGAATTAACAGTCCTGACCCTGCCCCAGACCGATGCCGAGGCCGTGGAAGCCGATAAAAACTGGCTGGATATTTCACGTACCCTGGAACAGAACCTGTCCGAGTTTTCCATAAAGGAAAACCTCTCACTTCCATCCACGGCACCTAATGGCTCAGCAATTACCTGGTCTTCAGATACGCCTGCATTTATATTGGATGACGGTAGGGTTATAAGGCCCACATCTGTCCAGGGCCACAAGGCAGTTAACCTCACAGCTGTATTCAGAAAAGGCAGCGCCGAGGAAACCAAGGTCTATACATATACTGTTATGGCCGAGCCTGATGTGACACCTCCCCAAATTGTCAATATGGATGTAAGAAAAAATGGCGTACAGATCGCCTGCTACGATTTTCCTTTCGACGTTCCTGTGCTTCCGTGGATGACCACCAGGATCCATATCGAATTTGATGAGGTTTTGGAATATTGGCCCGGATCCAGCCCGGGTATCAGAATGGAAAGTCCCGGCGCAACTCCTGTTTGGGGTAAGACATGGAATAACGAGGTTATATTTGATATAATCAGTCTTCTAAAACCGGGAGCAGTCTACGAAATCATTATTCCTTCCCATTATGTGGGAGATGTATACGGCAATATGCCGGCTGGAGAAATCAGGATACCTTTTCGTGTGGAGGAAAGACCATCCAGGACCATCCAGGTGATCTCTTCCACCCCTGCTGACAGGGAAAAAGAAGTTTCACGGGGACTTTCAAGTGTAACCCTGAAGTTTAATTACAGTGATATCAAATGGGTCGAAAACAACTACCGCTTTATAAAGGTTGTAAATAAATATGGAGTGCCGATTAATAAAGTAACCCCGAGTCTCAGCGGTGATGAAGTTGTCATTGATCTTAGCAATACCCTGGAATATGACATGACATACAGGGTTATAATCCCTGCGGGGACTCTTACCGATTATTATGATAATCAAAACCCTGAGCAGATCATACAGTTCAGATCAGAAAGCTACAAGCTTCTTCCGGTAATAGAAGATGTATACCCCCGAAGCGGTCAGACCGATGTTGACATCCATCAGAAAATATATGTTACCTTCAAAGAGCCGACATCCATATTTTATGTCGAACTGTGGTTAAGAGATGAGACCGGGCAAAATGTCCCTGTCGCCACCAGAGACAGCATGGTTGGAAACAGAAAGGTATGCAGTCTGATTCCCTACGAACCATTGAAACCTAATACTGTCTATACTATTTACGGCAAGCATTATTCAGAGCTTGATCCTTCACAGTTGGAAATCTCGCATTCTTTCAGAACAGGGGAAAATAAGCTGGGTATAAGAAGCATGTCTCCCGAGGACAGAGGTATGGATATTCCAATCGATAAAGCGGTTGTAATAGAATTCTCTGCACCTCCCATGAAGGGCCCGGCTTTCCCGGAAATAGAGTTTACGGATTCTGACGGCAACCCTGTAAGCTTCAGTGGAGTAGAAATGGGAAATAAGGCCCTTCTCATACCGGAAGCAGATTATGACGAAGAAAAGGTCTATTTTATCCGTATTCCGAAAGGAGCATACCAAGGCCAGGGCGATATAATCAACGATGAGTATATATTCAGATTCAAAACCGACAAGAAACTGGAACTCGAGTCAGATTTCCTGAATGTTCCTTCATCAGGATTGGTCGGTAAAATTGTCAGGTTCAGCGCAGACAGGATCGAGAAATTGATTAAATCCGAAAACCATGAGGTCGTTTCTTATCAGTGGGATTTTGCTGACGGAAACTCCGGAAGTGTTACGAATCCGGAGCACATATTCAGCCAACCGGGAGATTACCTGATTAAACTGACTGTGCTTGACAACAAGGGCTTTTACTATGAATTCGAGCAAAACATCAGTATTTTACCGATACAGGATGTAAAAATGACCGTCAACCGAAATGGGAGCAGTGATCTCTATATTGCACAAGGCTGGTCTATTCCGTCCAGAACCTATAATATTCGACTTGAGTGTGAAAATCTGTTTGTGCCGGGTGAAAGAATAAACGTGGCTCTCTATAAAAACGGGAATTTAATAAAAACATATGATGAGTTAACGTCCGGCGCCAATAACGAATATACTTTTGTTTTCACACCAGAATCAAATTACCTTGGCAGCTATCAGCTGGTTTTCACTTATAACAGTCCTGCAGGGGTTATGACGATCCGCGATTCGCTCAGGATCACAGCATCAAATGCCACCAGTTACCTCAGAGTGCAGTTGTACGACAGGAGAAACGGAGAGATATACAGCGAGGCCGATTACCTTAATGTTAAAGTGGAGGGTCAATCAAAAGTAGCTGTGAGGGAATGGATACCATCATTGAATGAATATGTCTATACTGTACAGGAACAATTCCCCATATTAAAATATTACAAATTCCAGCTAGAGGGATTCGACGAATACGGAAGTGATCAAAGAATAGCAGACTTCAGCAACAGCTACGGAATCCTTTATAATATTGGCGAGTTGGGCGACTTCTACTCAAGACCTCCGATGAAGATAGGATTTAAGCCAAATTTTGGCCTCAACAAATTGTTGGAGATAGATATTCTGTATAACCCCTTCTTAATTGAAGGTGTAGATATGGGCACCACGACCTTCGCAGTGTCAGGAGAATGGGGTGGTTTGACTCCGGGTTATTACGAGATCAAGACGACTAGCGGGAAATTGCACAAGACATCAACTTCATACAGATTTGAACTGCGCCCGGGAACCGACTTCAAAGCAGGAGATCAACTGATGATGCGTATGGTATCCAAAAACGGCGTCAGCAGCAACTGGGTGTATTGGGATCTGAATGTGCTGCCAAAACCAAAAATTATGGGCGTTACTGTTGATGTCAGATATCAATATGGATATTATACCATGACGTTAGCAACGCCATTTGGAGAAATCATGGGAGGAGCTATAGAGCCCCTTGAGGATATTCCCTATCTGGGTGAAGCAGAATTTGGGCTTGGCAGAGGGATGCCATCATTTACCGGTATTATCCACAAGCCTATAAGCATCAACCCCAGAATTCTGGCGGAGGCCGACATCAGCGGAGAGTTTGCCTATAACCAAGTGAATAAAACAAAGGATTATGTTTATTTTAAAAACGGTAAACTTAAGAAAGTAAAAACCATCGGTTATGAAGTGGAAATAGAGGTGGATGGCAGGTTTAGATTATTCTGGGACGAAGCATCCCGCCAGTGGAAGATGGAATATATGAGTATCCATGTGGGCGGATGGGGTGAAAAATCCTGGTCTAAAGGATGGGAGCTTGTTCCCGGCGTAGGCGTTAACGGAAAGATTGCACTGGATGCCTATGTCAGGGGAACTCTGATAGTTGACAATCAGAATGGCAGCTCCACGAAATACAGCGGGATCATAGAATTCAATCCCGGATTGGAGGTTTCTGTGAGTGGATCCGTTGGAGTAGCTGCGGCAGGTGGCGGAATTTCAGCGAATCTTCCGGCCGAGCTGCATATTCCCACCGGATATTTTGAGGTCGGATTAGATGTTAATGCGTATATTTGGTACTCAATTCTTGGGTATAAAAGAACCCCAGTTGATGAAAAACTGGTAGGTATCAGCTGGAATAATGGCAGGCCAAAGATTGTTCTGAAAATGGCGGGGTCCATAGATCTTTCTGATGAGGTAGAACCGTCTTCAGCAGGCTCCGGCTTTAAACTGATGGACAGAAACTACCTTAACAGGGAGTCTGTCTGGCTGGGAGGAAATGCGACAAGCTCCATGCAAAGAACAGGAGCAGCCTTAAGGGGATCATCACTGTATGCAAGCGGTACTTCAGCTCCGGAATCCGGTGCCCTGATGAGCAATATTTTCCCCGATGCTGAGGTGCAGATGGTACAAATGGGTGATGAGCTTTGGCTGGTATGGAACGATGATAATCCGGAAAGGGATGCTATTAACCGGACACAATTACGCCATTCAGTTTTTGAAAACGGTACCTGGAGCGAACCTTTATGGCTTGATAACGACGGGACCGCAGATTTCAGCCCGGCTTTGGCTTCTGTCCCAAATGGAGTTCTTGTAGCGTGGCATGATATTTCAAAGGAGATTGAAGACGAGGAAGACTTAAGGGATATGCTGGAAAACTCGGCAATCAGTGTTACATCAAGTCCCTTTGTTAACAGCAGTACCTTTGAGACAGTGGCTTTCCCGAACGATGGTAATATAGATCATTCTCCGAGGCTGGCTGCAGACGGGAACAACGCTCTGCTGGTTTGGACCAGATCCGAAGGACTGGGCTTCTCATTGGGAGAAGACATGGAAGACCTTAAAGCTCCTGCCAACAGTGACAGCCTCTGGTTTTCAAGATGGAACGGCAGCAGTTGGAGTACTCCATTGATGATTCAAAGTTCCCTGGCCACTGTAATGGAAACAAATCTTACTATGCACGGGAACCAGGGCTTGCTGCTATATACCCTCAGTATGAGTATGGATAATGACGATCGTGAGCTATTTGCGGTGCTGTTTGACGGAAGCAGCTGGGGTGAGCCCATCAGGATAACAAACAATGATCAGGACGAGATCAATCCGAAAGCGGTGTATATTAACGGCGACTGGTTCATCACATGGGTACAGGACGGAATCATACAGTACAAGGAAGGTCTGAACGGCCAGACCAGGACCAGGGAAATGGAAGCAAGCATGCCATACGATTATCAGCTTGCTGTTCTGGACGGCGCATATCAGCAGGCGGCGCTGGTATACAAGAGGACAGGCAATGACCTTGCTCAGAACTTATATGCTGTGTTCTATGACTTGGAGGCAGGCATGTGGAGCGGTGAGATCCTTCTTACCGAAGAGGATGGGTATATCCAGAAATTCAAACCTATGTTTACCGATGACGGAAAACTGACGGTGGCTTATACACAGGCAGAGATCATCACCGAGGCTATACCTGTCAAGATTGACGGTGATGATAAGATAGTCGAAACAAGCAAGATCAGCGATAAGGTCGATTTGAAAGTGATGACCTATACGCCTTTGCATGACATGGCCTTTGATGAAGAAGAAGGATTGCTGCTTTCCTCCGTAGTCCCGCTTCCTGAGACAATGATAACTGTCTTCGCCGGTGTCGTGAACCAGGGTGATTTTGCAGAAAGAGTCATTGTTGATCTGTACGATGGAAACCCAAAAGCCGGAGGCGTAAAAGTTGCCTCATCGGATGAACTGACTATCCCTGCACGTTCATATGTGGGAGTGGAAATGGAATGGCTGGTACCTTCAGGGCATAGAGATGCATACCATCTCTATGCCGTTATCAGGCCTCAAAGAGGCATCATCGAAAAGGATGAGAGCAACAACACCATCGATCTGATGATCCAATCGGCTAATGTTTATGTGGGTAACCTCGTCTGCGAGAATGTGGCAAAGAAAGATTATATCCTGGATGCTGTAATTATAAATGACGGCGCCAAAGCCATCAATAATATGACAATAAAACTGGTACATGCTGACAGCGGAGAGATAGTTAAATCAGAGTCTTTAAGGAAATTGGAGCCCGGACAGGAATTCCCGGTAAGCATGCTCTTCTCAGCCCAAGGCCTTGAGGAAGATGAAAACGGTAATATCAATATGGTATTAATGGTTGTCTCTCCAGATGGAGTGAATGAGAGATCAACTGAGGATAATGTATGGGAATTTGCCCTGGTGCCCGCAACGATTTATGTGAACAGCGGATATCCTTCACCCGATGAGACTAAGGTGCCTGTTGATTCGGCAATAACCTTGGTATTTAATATGCAAGTCAAAGAAGGAGGAGGATTCAACGGAATCATTCTGGAAGACGAAGACTTGAATGTTATTGAGATTTCGAAAACAATTGATGGAGATACCCTGACAATTACTCCCGCTGATCCTTTAACTAACAACACTCAATATACGCTGACCATTCCGGCAAATGCGGTTGGGGACGACTACGGACATACCATGTCAAAACCTTATACTATGAGCTTTACCGCTATATCCCGCTATCCGGAAGTTGCATTCGCCTGGCCCGCTGACGGCATGGATGAAACAGCCGTGGATACAGAGATACGGCTTATGTTCAACCAGGATATATCCCAAGGACCCACTTACAATAATATAAAAATGTATGGGAAAAATAATCTGCAAATTCCTGTATCGGTTTCCATCCGGGAGAACTCATGGCTCAACATCAAGCCTGCAGCAGTTTTGAGCGGCAACTCGACTTATTCTCTTGTGGTTCCCCGGGGTGCGGTGGCCAATGGCGATAAGGCTCTGGAGGAAGATTTCGATCTTGAGTTTACTACTGGCAACACCGGCGGTAATAGCGATAATTCCGGCGGTAGCAGCGGTAATAATTCGGGGATTCCGAAGCCGGCTGATTCATACAGCGCTAATATCGGAGCAAATGGAAGCATGCAAAATATCGATCTTCCTGTTAAGGTTGACAGTAATGCCGGCAAGGCTTCGGTAGATCTGGCAAAACTGAGCGAAGAAGTATTTGCGGAGGATGAAAATATTGTTATCAGTGTTCCTTCCATTCCCGGAGTGAATGCATATACTCTGGAAATGCAGGCTGCTTCATTATCCGACCATGACGGAAAGGGTATGATTACTTTTGAGACTGCTGTGGGAAGTATCATTGTCAGACCGGATATGCTGTCAGGAATGACAGGACTTGATGGGAAGACAGCGGGGATAAGCATTGCCGCCGGTGATAAAACCGGGCTGCCTGACGATATTAAAGCGGCCATCGGTAATCGACCCTTGATCCAGCTTACCCTGACGCTGGACGGAAAACAGACCGAATGGAACAACCCATCTGCGCCTGTGATTGTATCCATACCTTATACGCCATCCCAAGAGGAGCTTGCCAATCCCGAAAGCATAGCAGTGTGGTATATTGACGGCAGCGGCCTCCCAGTATCGGTACCCAACGGGCGTTATGATCCTGTAAGTAAAACCGTAATATTTACAACTACACATTTCAGTGATTTTGCGGTTGTCTATTATCACGTAAGCTTTAATGATGTTGCTCCGTCTGCATGGTACAAAAAGGCGGTGGACTTCATTGCCGCAAGACAGATCACATCGGGGATAGGAAACGGAAACTACGGCCCGACGGAGAAGATCAACCGGGGAGATTTTATCACGTTATTAATGAAAACATACGAAATAGCTCCCGATATCAACCCGACCGACAACTTTGACGATGCGGGGAATACCTATTATACGGGTTATCTGGCTGCGGCAAAGAGGCTTGGGATATCTTACGGAACCGGTAATAACATGTTTTCACCGGGTAAAGAGATAACACGGCAAGAGCTGTTCACCATGCTGTACAATGCCCTCAAGGCAATTGACAGGCTTCCTGAAGGCGCTTCGGGAAAGACCCTTGATGATTTTACCGACGCAAGAGTGATCAATGAATGGGCTAAGGAAGCATTTACACTGTTTGTAGAGACCGGAACTGTAGTCGGCAATAATGGAAAGCTCACTCCCAACGGTACGGCAACAAGAGCTGAAATGGCGCAGATACTGTACAGTTTGCTTACAAAATAAACAATATTATAAAATGCTGATTAAGTATTAAACATAGGCCTCTGGGTACTGTGGCTTTCACGGTGTAGTGTTTGCCATAGTCTCAGAGGCCTGAAAAGTTTTCTGTCATGCCGGGTAATACAAACAATGACATTTTGCAATTAACTATACAATTTTATGGAATTTCCCGAAAGCTCAATGAAACTGAGATTATAGGAATTGACATAAATTGATCTGATATCATCTTTTTTGGTTAATTTTATTGTATTTACAAGTTTAAGACGGTATGATTATGATGGAACAATGATTAAGTAACATACAATATTTTGATATGATGATCGAAGTACACATTGCGTATTGCCGATTTCAATATTCTCTCTTAATTTTAAAAGTGGAGGTACATATGGAAGCATTGAGATGCCAAATCTGCGGGGGTTCACTAGCCATGATGGAGGATACGGTAACTTTTATATGCGAATACTGCGGTACAAAATATAGTAAGCAGGTTTTGCAGAAGATTTTTGCTGAAATAACAGGTACAGTCAGAGTAGAAGGTCCCGTACAAGTTGAGGGCATCGCGTCTATATCCAGCCTGTTGCAAAGGGCTCAGGAATATGCGGAATGTCATAATTATGAAAAAGCCAAAGAGTATTATAACCGGGTGCTTGACATTAGTCCAACCAACGAAACAGCAAGACAATGGTTGGATACCCCCAGATTATCCAAGACAGAACAAGAGAAGATTGCACAAATTGCCGATTGTATAAAAAAAGGAAATAAGCTTAATGCAATTAAAGCATACAATTATATGACTGGAAAAGGGTTATTGGAATCAAAAGAAATAATTGAATCCATACAAGATTACGAGAATACACAGGAAATCATTAATGTACTTATTTCAGGCATGAAAAATTAAGCTCATAAAAACCCATATTAATTAGTTAATATTTTCCCGGATCTTGATTTCATGATTGGTATAATATTTTTCGTTTTTAGGTGATATGTTCAGGACCAGATAGTCATAAAGTATACTCAAGGGTTTCGATCCTTGCACATGGGGCTGCTGAGTTATTGTTGCATCAATGGTTCCGTCCTCAATAAGCAATTTAGTTGTAGGTACACTATCAAAACTTATAATCTTGAGTTTTTTATCCAGATTCAATGATTTAACAGCCCGGCATGCGCCATATACCCCTGCAGAAGCCAGGTATAATGAATCTATTTCCGGGTGTTTGTTCAATAATTTTTTAGTAACTTCAAAACTTAGAAAATCGTCGTCGTAGTTTTCAACAATTTCTACTATCTTAATATCACGGCTATATCCTTCCAGAGCTTGCTTAAACCCGTTCACCCTTTCGGAGTGACACAGAATATCCATAGAGCCTACAATGATTCCCACGTTTGCTTTACCGCCGGAAATAAGCCGCAACAGTCCGCCGGCTGTTTTTCCACTTTCGAGATAATTACTTCCGACATACGCAAGCCGGCCTGAATTTTCTATATCTGTATTGACTGTGATAACGGGAATACCTTTCTCTGAAAGTTCTTTAATTTTCCTGGCAACATCAGGATGATTTATGGGAGTAATAGCAAGGCCGTTTATTCCGGAATCTACCAGCTGATCCATCAGTTTTACCTGATTTGAAGGATCCCTCAATTCCGAAAAACATGTATCTACAGAGATACCGTATTCCGTAAGTTCGTTGGTTTTCTTTTTAATACCGGCTACAACATCATCGAAAAAAGGATTCTCGTTTGTACTGCTAAACAAAACATACCCAAACTTAATGTTCCTGTTTTTAACAGCCAATGTTTTAGCCAGCTTATTAGGGGTATAATTTAATAGAGCAGCAATCTCACGCACCTTGGCGGCTGTTTCAGGATTAACGGTGCCACGGTTGTTAAGTACCCGGTCAACTGTACCCCGTGAAACACCGGCTAAATTTGCAATTTGTTTAATCGTAGCCATATTAACCTCCTGTCCGAGAATAACATGTAAAAGGGGATTTTGTCAATTGTGCCCGGTTACGGTTAAAGTAAATAGTATCAATACAGACACCGATTCAGGTTAATTACTTATAAGCACTGATATCTCATATTATTGATTATATTCTTAATTGACATTAATATAGCGCAGATGTAAAATAATACTATACCGTGTACGGGCACGGTGAAAATAAATATTTACCTATAAAAAGGAGTGGGATTATGGCAGAAATATTCAAAAATCTTCCAAAGGTCAATTATGAAGGACCAAAAAGCACAAACCAATTTGCGTTCAAGTATTATGATCCAGATCGCATTATTCAGGGAAAACCAATGAAAGAGCATCTTAAGTTTGCAATGGCATGGTGGCATAATCTTTGTGCAACCGGTGCCGATATGTTCGGAGTAGGAACAGCAGACAAAAGCTTCGGGGCAGTTCCCGGCACAATGGAACATGCCAAAGCCAAAGTAGACGCAGGATTTGAATTTATGGACAAGCTTGGGATTGAATATTTTTGCTTCCATGATGTAGACATTGTTCCCGAAGCAGACACTATTGAAGAAACCAACAAGCGTCTTGATGAAATTAGTGACTACATAAAAGAGAAAATGGATGCTACAGGTAAAAAACTTCTTTGGGGCACAGCCAATTTGTTCTCAAATCCCCGTTATATGAACGGTGCCGGCAGCACAAACTCTGCTGATGTATATTGCTTTGCTGCTGCTCAAATCAAGAAGGCGCTTGATATTACCGTGAAATTAGGCGGCAAGGGGTATGTTTTCTGGGGCGGCCGTGAAGGATATGAGACACTTCTCAACACCGATATGAAGTTCGAGCTGGAAAACATTGCAAATCTGATGCGTATGGCAGTCGATTATGGTCGCAAGATTGGCTTTACAGGAGATTTCTACATAGAGCCTAAGCCGAAAGAGCCTATGAAGCATCAATACGATTTTGACGCTGCAACAGCAATAGGATTCCTACGTCAATACGGACTTGACAAAGACTTCAAATTAAATATTGAAGCTAACCATGCTACATTGGCCGGCCATACATTCCAGCATGACTTGAGAGTATCGGCCATTAACGGAATGCTGGGAAGCGTAGACGCCAATCAGGGTGACCTTATGTTAGGTTGGGATACGGATCAATTCCCTTCAAATATTTACGAAACAACTATGTGTATGTATGAAGTGCTGAAGGCCGGTGGATTTACAAACGGCGGATTAAACTTCGACGCTAAGAATCGTCGTCCCAGCTATACTCACGAAGACATGTTTATAGGCTTCATTCTGGGCATGGATTCATTTGCTCTTGGATTGATTAAAGCCGCAGAAATTATAGAAGATGGCAGAATAGACAATTTTATAAAAGAGAGATACTCATCATTTGAAAGCGGAATTGGTGCTAAAATCCGTGCAGGGGAAACAAGCCTCGAGGAGCTTGCTGAATATGCCGCTAAAATGGGTGCTCCTGCTCTTCCTGGAAGCGGTAAGCAGGAATATCTTGAAAGCATTATAAACAGTGTTTTGTTTGGTTAATATGCCCGGAATACAACATTAGGGTGCTCAGAAAATAAAGGATATAAAAATTTTTGAGAGGTAATTTCAATGAAATATCTGTTAGGAATTGATTTGGGTACCAGTGGTACAAAAACAGTTATATTTACCCAGGAAGGGGAGCCTGTTGCATCGGCAACGGAAGAATATCCAATGGATCAGCCTCAAAACGGCTGGGCCGAACAGCACCCGGATGATTGGTGGAAAGCTGCCCGGAATACGGTTTCCCAAGTATTGGAGGACAGCGGTATTGACCCCGGAGAAATTGCCGGAATAGGTATATCGGGGCAAATGCATGGTCTTGTAATGTTGGATAAGAACGGCAAAGTTCTCCGTCCGGCTATTCTGTGGTGTGATGGACGTACAACCGAAGAATGCAGGGAAATAACTGAAATCATAGGCAGGAAGAGACTAATTGAAATTAGCGCCAACCCGGCACTAACCGGATTCACTGCCGGAAAAGTTCTATGGGTGCGTAAACATGAACCGGAATTATGGGAGCAATGTGCACAGATAATGTTGCCAAAAGACTATGTGCGATACAAGCTCACCGGTGTTTATGCCACCGAGGTTTCCGATGCATCGGGTACAAATCTGCTGGATGTTGCCAATAGATGCTGGAGCGATGAAATCCTGGATAAACTGAAAATAGATAAATCTATCTTGCCTAAAATGTATGAAAGTGCAGATGTAGTAGGTTACGTTACTTATGAAGCAGCTGAAGCAACGGGACTTAGAGCAGGAACCCTTGTGGTGGGCGGTGCCGGAGACAACGCTGCTGCTGCTGTCGGAACCGGTGTTGTGAAAGAAGGTAATGCTTTCATCAGTATTGGTACTTCCGGAGTTATTTTTGCTCACTCAGACAAGGTTAGTATAGACCCGGAAGGTCGTGTTCACACATTCTGTGCTGCAGCACCTGGTGCGTGGACTGTAATGAGCTGTACCCTGGCAGCAGGCCTCAGCTTGAAATGGTTCCGGGACAACTTATGTGAAGCCGAAATCCAAAAAGCGAAAGAACAGAATGTAGATCCCTATTACCTGATGGATAAAGAAGCTGAGAAGGTTCCAATTGGAGCTAACCGACTTATTTATCTTCCTTATCTGATGGGCGAGCGCAGCCCGATTCTGGATGAGAATTCCCGTGGTGTATTCTTTGGTCTTTCAGCAATTCATGGGAAGTATGATATGCTCCGTGCTGTAATGGAAGGTGTGGTATACTCTCAGCGCCATTGCCTGGATGTTCTGCATGAGATGAACGTTTATCCCGAGGAAATTATTGCAACCGGTGGTGGCGGATCAAGTCCGTTGTGGCGCCAAATGATAGCTGACAACTTCGGATTCCCGGTAAAGACATCTACCAATAAGGAAGGTCCGGTTTTAGGTGCAGCGCTTCTGGCAGGTGTTGGTGCAGGCGTATATAAATCAGTAGCAGAGGCTTGCGAAGTTGCTGTTAAAACCAATCCCCCCCAGCAACCGAATATGGAAGTCGGTAATAAATACAGTAGAGTCTATGAGATTTATAAAGGCCTGTATGGTAAGCTAAAACAGAGTTTCTCAGAACTTTCGGAGCTATAATGTATTGCCATTAAACATTTTCCCCCCTCGCCTCGAGCCTTAACAACTCGGCACCCGTTATCGGATTTTTAATCTCGATAACGGGTGAGGCAATAAAATTATAGCTTTATGTGGTGCACTTGATAACGGTTTACCGGGAGTATAAACAATATAGTTATTAATGGAAATACCTTCTGCGAGAAGCAGAGGGTATTTTCATTGATACCTCAAACATGACACACAGCATGCAGATGGGTGGATTAACCACCTCTTCTGCCCGATGGGCAATTGTAATAATAGGTTTGCATTTATATTTTTTTGGTAGGGTCGGGTAGTTTAGGGTAAGAATAAAACAAGAGCATTTGCTTATTATCTAAACCCTTTTATGAAGGAGGCGAAAAGTATGAATATTATGTATAAAACCACTGCTGTATCCACTAAAGGGAGAAGCGGAAAAGTAGTAGTTGAAAATAGCCCGCTGGAATTTTCCATGACAGCGCCTGTGGAAATGGGAGGAAGCCCTGAAGCACAAAAAACCGGAGTCAATCCCGAACAGCTTTTTGCTGCAGGGTACGCAGCATGCTTTGGAAGTGCGCTGCAACATGTTATAAGAGAAAAAAAGCTGCCTATTCCAACGCCCAGTGTCGAAGCTACGGTTGGCATAGGAAAGAATGACAGCGGAGGATTTGAGTTGGCAGTTGAAATTGTTGCTATAATCTCCGGATTGGATCAGGCTGCGGCTGAAGAGGTTGTTAATGAAGCCCATTATGTATGCCCGTATTCCAATGCAACAAGAGGGAACATTGAGGTTAAGGTTTCAGCAAAAGTATTGTAATTCAACATATAATATAATAATCACTGGCTGCATCAAAAGGTGGGTATATCATTCTGAGATCGTTGAATGGCCGAAGAATCAAAAAGGTCTTTCGCTGAAACCCAGGATATTTTTGATGCAGCCATTTTCATTTAGGATAATAAGCAGCTGCACAATTGGGTTTAAAAAACGATGAAACTGCATAAATGTGACGGAGCGTAAGAGGATGAAAAGGGAAATAATCATCCTGTTTTTTATTCTGGCATAAATATAACCTGGTTATTTATATAACCAGGTTATATCGTGGAAGTCTACAGAGAAAGATTTTAATATATTGTATGAAATTACAGAATAAAATGTTATAATATATCATAATAGGAAGAAGATAATAATAAAAGATATTATTACCATGAAATTTTGCAACAGGTATTGTTGTATTACTTGTATGGTATAGGTTCTTGGAGGAGATATGATAAAAAATTACAGTATAAGAGTTAAGCTCGCTATTATAATTCTGTCTATTATAGCTCCTATTTTAATTGTCAGAATCATATATTTGTATAAAGTGTTTCAAAACATTGATATTATGCAGGGTAATTTATATAATGTATTTTTATTGGAAATGTCCAGACGCAGCCTTTCCATGGAGATTGTGTTTATTAGCATTTTTTTAATGCTGATATTGACAACAGCTTTTCTTTTAGATAAATACGTAATGAAGCCAATTTCTGCATTAAAGAGCACTTCGCAAAAATTTTTAGCAGGTGACTACTCTGCCAGAGTAAGAATTAAAAGTGATGATGAGATAGGATTGGTTGCAAGTTCATTAAACCGTATGGCTGAAAATATCGAAGATCTCAGCAGAAGTAAGCAGGCATTCTACGCCCATATTCTACATGAATTCAAAACGCCTTTGAATGTTATTTTCTCCTCAATTCAGCTTGTTGATACTTATAAAAATAATACAGACTGTGAAACATACAAGGCAAAAACATCAAAACAAATGAAAGTTATTTTGCAAAACTGTTTGAGAATCATGCGCTTAACAACAAATCTTATTGACATAAACCGTCATGACAGTGGTTTTCTAAAAATAAAACTTGATAATTATGATATTGTAAAGCTGATAAAGGATATTACCAATTCTGTTAAAAGGTATACCGAATCGAAAGGAATTCGTTTATTGTTCGAATCGTCTGTCCCGTCAAGGATAACAGCCTGCGATCCCGACATGATTGAAAGAATTATACTGAATCTTATTTCTAATGCCATAAAATTTACAGATAAAGGCGGAAGAATAACCGTTAAGATAAGTGAAAAGGGAGAAAACATCATTATTTCTGTTGCGGATACAGGTATAGGTATCCCAGAAAAAAAATGCAGCGCTATTTTTGAACTGTTTAATAAGGATGATGAGGATATTATTCACAACAAGGAAGGAAGCGGTATAGGCTTATACTTGGTCAAGGCTTTTGTCGAAGCCCATAATGGGAAAATAAAAGCTTCAAGCCAAGTATCCAAAGGCACAACGTTTGATATTAGTTTACCCATACGCGTAATAGATAACAATACTTGTCAGTCCTTATGTGAATCCGGGACAAAGCAGGTGACGTCTTCGGACTTAGAAAGCTTAGTAAACAGAATAAATATTGAATTTTCTGATATATACTCTTGTTATGACCATGATGAAGTTATATAAAAGCATATTTTATATTTTTTTTCAAATGATTATAAAAAATTGATTCGAGGTAATATATCTGATATAATACTTCTAAATTAATTATCAGGAGAAACTTTTATTTGTGTAAAATGCACATTTACAGCTATAAAGGTTTGTGTAATTTATCCGAAAAGGGGGAATTGATATGAAAGACTATAGTTGTGAAAATATTCGCAACATATGTCTGCTAGGACATGGCAATGCGGGAAAGACAACGCTGGCCGAAGCAATGTTAAATATCACCGGAGCAACGGATCGTTTTGGGAGCGTTGTCGATGGAAACACCGTTATGGACTATGATCCTGAAGAAATCAAAAGGAAATTTTCAATCTCAACAGCCCTTGCACCCGTAGAATGGAAAAATAAAAAGATTAATATTATTGATACTCCCGGGTATCTCGACTTTGTAGGAGAAATGCTTGAGGGTTTGAGTGTAGCTGATGGAGCAGCTATATTGGTGGGTGCTAAAGATGGGCTTCAAGTAGGTACCGAGAAGGCCTGGAAAGAGGTAAACGATAAGAAAATTCCGAGAATGTTTGTGATAAGCAAACTGGACGAAGAGAATGCTGATTTCTCTAAAGTGTATAACGACTTAAGAGATAAATTCGGGAATAGTGTTGTGGTTATTCAATTTCCGATTATTGAAGATGGCAAAGTTAAAGGAATTGTTGATGTTCCCCACATGAAAGCTATTTATTTTAATGGAAAGGAAACAACCGAAGGTGAAGTTCCCGCTAATTTATTAAGTGAAGCAGAAGGCTTTAAAGAAGGCTTGGCTGAAGCAGTGGCTGAGACTGACGAAGATCTCATGGAAAAATATTTTTCAGGGGAAGCCTTCACCGAGGATGAGATAAATAATGGTATTAAAAACGGTATCAATACAGGAGAACTTGCTCCGGTTCTCTGTGTGTCTTCCATACAAAAAGCAGGGATAACTCTTTTCATGGATGCCGTCACCAGATACATGCCTTCACATTGTGAACATGAAACCTTTAAGGTTCTTGATGCTTCAACAAAGGAACCTGTTGAGATAAAAATTGGAGAAAAAGAACCATTGGTGGTTCATGTATTTAAGACCATAGCAGACCCATTCGTGGGCAAAATATCATTCTTAAAGGTTATTTCAGGAACCTTGACCTCCGATAGTTCTGTATATAATGTTAATAAAGAAAAGACAGAAAAAATCGGCAACCTTTTTGCAATGAAGGGTAAGCAGCAGATTAATTTAAAGAAACTCGTCGCTGGAGATATTGGTGCGGTATCCAAACTTTCATCTACCGATACCAACGATACACTGGCAACAAAAGAAAAACCTGTTCTGGTTGAACCTATTAAATTCCCGGAACCAATGCTGGGTATGGCAATTGCTCCCAAGACAAAAGGTGATGAGGACAAAATAGGAAATGGTATAAGCAGGATTTTGGAGGAAGATCCTACCTTCAAAATGGTGCTTAATACAGAGACCAAGCAGACGATTATCTATGGTGTAGGGGATCAGCATCTGGATATTCTGACAAGTAAGCTGAAAAGCAAATTTAAGGTTGATGTTGATCTGCTTGATCCGATTGTTCCTTACCGTGAAACAATTAAGAAGAAGGTAAAAGTGCAAGGAAAACACAAGAAACAGAGCGGTGGTCACGGACAATTTGGTGATGTTTGGATTGAATTCGAGCCCGGGCCCGAAGAAGACCTGGTATTCGAAGAGAAAATATTTGGTGGTGCTGTTCCAAAGCAGTATTTCCCTGCTGTTGAAAAGGGCTTGAGAGAAAGTATGCAGAAGGGTGTACTGGCCGGATATCCTGTGGTGAATTTAAAAGCCACCTTGGTAGACGGTAAATACCATGATGTTGACTCATCGGAAATGGCCTTTAAAATTGCTGCCAGCCTTGCTTATAAAGAAGGTATGAAGCAGGCCGGCCCGGTTATCTTAGAGCCTATCTGCCGTGTTGAAGTATATATCCCCGATGATTATATGGGTGATATAATAGGTGACCTTAACAAGCGTCGCGGACGCGTTCTGGGAATGAATCCTGCTGAGCACGGAATTCAACAGGTTGTAGCCGAGGTTCCCCAGGCTGAGATGCTGCGCTATGCCACCGATCTTCGCTCAATTACACAGGGAAGAGGATCCTATACCATGAAATTTGAGCGTTACGAGGAAGCTCCTCCGATGGTAGCTGAAAAGGTTATTGCTGAAGCAGCACGCAATAATGCAGACGAGTAAATAACTATATATTGCACATAATATTTAAAGGAGCACCCTGTCAAACACCAGGGTGCTTTTATATTGCGAAAATAAAAAAAATAGTTTATAATAATAGTCAGAGATAGTCAAAATGTTGAGGTGGTTATATGGCGAGATTAAGTGATATTATAGAAGATTTCTTAAAGGGATTAATAATAGAAGAAGAAGGAACGGTGGAAATACAGAGAAATGAGCTTGCAAACAAGTTCAACTGTGTTCCTTCACAGATTAATTATGTTATATCAACGCGTTTTACTGCAGAGAAAGGATATTATGTAGAAAGCCGCAGAGGCGGCGGTGGCTATATAAGCATTAAAAGAGTTAATTCCGATTCAGCCGGAGATTATCTGATGCACATAATAACCTCAATTGGGGACAGAATTTCACAACTAACTTCAGAGGTATTTATTAATAACTTTCTTGATTATAATATTATAGAGATTCGTGAGGCCATGATAATGAAAGCAGCTACGTCAGACAAAGCCCTTATCGGTGTTCCCGCAGATAAGCGGGATGATGTCAGAGCTGCCATACTTAAAAACATGCTCATGAGTATGACAGTCCTTTAACGGGAGGTGATGGTAATGTCACTTTGCCAGATTTGCAAACAAAGGGAAGCCACCGTATACTTTACGCAAATTATTAACGGTGTAAAAACGAAAATGAATGTATGCAGCAAATGCGCAGGAACAAATGTAATAAAGATTGACCTGAATTCACTGATAACAGGTCTTTTAAACATACAGAACCAGGAAATAAGAACAGCGGATCAGGCAATACAATGTGAAAGATGCGGGATGACCACAGATGAATTTAACAGTACGGGCAAGATGGGTTGCAGTCAGTGTTATGAAGTCTTTTTTGAACCAATGCAGCAGCTGCTTAACCGTATACACGGAAATACCCATCACCGGGGAAAAGTTCCTAAAAAACTTGTATCTGTTCAGGCTACTAATGCTAAAATTGATGAGCTGAAAAAAGAGCTTTCGGAATGCATAAAGAATGAAGCCTATGAAAAAGCGGCTGAAATACGTGACCAGATTAAGGAGCTAACCAGCCAATTAGGGGGTCTTGCCAATGAGTAAATGGTATATAGATTCAGGGCCGGATTCCGATGTAGTTGTTTCCAGTAGGGTTCGTCTGGCAAGAAACTATGCGGCATATCCATTTCCACAAAGAAGCACAAAGGAAGATCAGGAGAATGTTATCATAGACACCTGTAATGCTTTGTTTGCAGGACAGCCCGAGTTAAAGGAGAGTCTTACTCTGGTTCGTTTAAATGATATGACCACAATACAGAAACAAGTATTGGTGGAAAAACATCTGGTAAGCAAGGAGCTTGCTGAAAGCAGTCTTGAAACCTGCGCGCTAATCAGTGACGATGAACAAATCAGCATAATGATAAACGAAGAGGATCATTTGAGAATTCAATGTCTTAAAGCAGGTATGCAGGTTGATACAGCGTTTTCTTTATGTAATTCTCTTGATGATACAATCTCGGACAGAATAGATTATGCTTTTATCGATAAGATTGGATATTTAACCAGCTGTCCCACAAATGTGGGGACGGGTATAAGAGTGTCTATAATGCTGCATCTCCCGGCATTGACCATGACAGGTTACATTCGTGGTTTTCTGGAATCCTGCGGCAAACTGGGGCTGGCTGTAAGGGGGCTTTACGGCGAGAATACCGAGGCACACGGTAATATGTTCCAGCTTTCCAACCAGATTACTCTGGGGAAAAGTGAAAAAGATATTGTAGAAAGCATAAACAGTATAGGCCGTCAGATTATTGAGCAGGAGAGACTTTTAAGACAAGAATTATTGAATAAGAATAAAAACAAATTTGAAGACCGTATTATGCGTTCATACGGAATCCTTAAATATTCCAGAATACTGACTTTGGAAGAGGCCTTAAAACGGCTTTCCGATATACGCTTAGGAATAAACCTGGGCATTATAAAAGATTTGTCTCAAATGGACGTAAATGAAATGATATTGATGATTCAGCCGGGCAGTTTGCAGGAATATGCAGGAGAGCTGCTGAATGCAGAAAAAAGAGACATCTTAAGAGCTGAATTTGTAAGAAATAGAATTGGCAATGATAAAGCTGTATAAATTGAATATGTATTTATATCATCCTGTCATTCTGAGCGACAGCGAAGAATCTTCCTGCAATGTTCGCAACTAGATTCCAGAACCGCTACGCCCGGGGTGGCAGAAAACTCCACATTAATTAGTTCATCTTAGCTAAAATAAGGGTAATTAAGTAATAACAATTAATAAACAAAATCGATTACGAGGTGATAATATGATATACGGAAAGTTTACAAAGAAGGCCGAAACTGCGCTGATGCATGCAAAAGAAATTGCCGTGGCTTTAGGGCATTCTTATATAGGAACAGAACATATACTTTGGGGACTTGCCAAGGAGGGAACAGGCATTGCTTCCAGTGTTCTTGCTTCTAATGGAATAAATGATGAGCGTATCAAGCAGAAGATTCTGGAACTGGTAGGAGGCGGAGATGGTTCGGCTTCCAGTCTGGCATATACGCCAAGGACCAAGCGTGTTTTGGAACTTAGCTATGCAGAAACAAGGCGTATGGGACAGAACTTTATCGGGACCGAGCATTTGCTGATAGCTATCCTGCGGGAAGGAGAAAGCGTTGCGGTAAGGATTCTCGCTGATTTGGGCAGCGATATACGGAAGTTATATGAGAATATCCTCTCTATGCTTAGCGAGGATACGCCGGTGGCGGCATCCCAGTCCAAACCTCAGGCAATTGATTTGGATACCCCTACCTTAGACCAGTTTGGGCGTGATTTAACAGCTATGGTTCGTGAGGGTAAAATCGACCCTGTAATAGGACGGGATAAAGAAATAGAACGGGTTATTCAAATTTTGAGTCGAAGGACCAAAAACAATCCTTGCCTTATCGGTGAGCCGGGAGTTGGTAAAACAGCCATAAGCGAAGGTCTTGCCCATAAAATTGTTGAGGGAAACGTGCCTGAGACTCTTAAAGATAAGCGTGTTGTAACTCTTGATTTATCATCTATGGTTGCCGGCGCAAAATATAGGGGCGAATTCGAGGACAGACTGAAAAAGTCCATAGAAGAAATAAAAAATGCCGGAAACGTAGTACTTTTTATAGATGAATTACACACCATAGTAGGCGCAGGAGCAGCAGAAGGTGCAATAGATGCGGCTAATATTTTGAAACCGCTTCTTGCCAGGGGCGAAATACAGATAATCGGCGCGACGACTCTTGATGAATACCGGAAGCATATTGAAAAGGACGCTGCCCTGGAACGCCGTTTCCAGCCTATCACCGTTTCTGAACCAAGTCAGGAAGAAGCTATACAGATTTTGATGGGAATAAGGGATAAATATGAGGCTCATCACAAGGTTGAAATCACTGATAAGGCAATAGAAACGGCAGTTAAAATGTCCTCCAGGTATATAAACGACAGATATTTGCCGGATAAGGCCATTGATCTTATAGATGAGGCATCCAGCAAGGTACGATTAAAGAGCTTTACTGCACCGCCGGATTTGCAGGATTTGGAGCGCAGAATTGAAGACGTGCACAAAATGAAGGAAGATGCCATTGTAAGTCAGGAATTTGAAAAAGCAGCAGCCCTCCGGGATGAGGAAAACAAGCTGAAAGAAGAGCTGGCTGCCAAAAAAGAAGCCTGGCAGATAGAGAATTCAAAGAATACCCAGATTGTTACTGAGGAAGAGATTGCCGAAATTATCGGCTCATGGACAGGCATACCTGTAAGCAGGCTTGCCCAGGAAGAGACCGAGCGCCTTAAAAATATGGAATCGATTCTCCATAAGAGGGTTATAGGGCAGGATGACGCAGTCAGTGCGGTGGCAAGAGCTATAAGAAGAGGAAGAGTAGGGCTGAAAGATCCTAAGCGTCCGGTAGGTTCATTCATTTTTTCAGGGCCCACCGGGGTAGGTAAAACTGAGCTTTCAAAAGCCCTTGCAGAGGCGCTGTTTGGCGATGAAAGCCTGATGATTCGTATTGATATGTCAGAGTACATGGAAAAGCACAGCGTATCCAGACTTGTAGGCTCGCCTCCCGGCTATGTAGGCTATGACGAGGGAGGGCAGCTTACTGAAAAAGTAAGAAGAAAGCCTTATTCTGTGGTTCTCTTTGACGAGATTGAAAAAGCTCACCCTGACGTGTTCAACATGCTGCTTCAGATTCTGGATGACGGAAGACTAACTGATTCCACCGGCAGGACGGTTGACTTCAGGAATACCGTAATCATTATGACATCCAATGTGGGAGCCCGTGATATTGTTGAATCAAAACGTCTGGGCTTTGGCTCCATGGAGGAGAACGCCGGCAGGGATTACGAGGAAATGAAGAAGAATGTCATGACAGAGCTTAAAAAAACCTTCCGTCCCGAGTTTCTCAACCGTGTGGACGAGATTATAGTATTCCACCCGCTTAGCCGTGAAGAGATTAAGAAAATTAGCGGGTTGATGCTCAATGAAACCGCCAGGAGAATGGAACAGAACAATATCAGGATAACATTCACAGAAGAGGCCAAGGAATTTCTTGTTGATAAAGGCTATGACAAGACCTATGGGGCCAGACCGCTTAAGCGAACCATTCAGGAGTATATAGAGGATAAACTTGCTGAGGCCATATTGGATGACAGAATCAAAGAAGGCGATAATGTAACTATTTCTTACGAGAATGATGAAATCACAATACAGACAAATTCCTGATATGTCACTCTGAGCGGAGCGGAGCCGAAGGGGTCTTATCAAATAAACATTTAAAGTGATGTGCCTGTAGAGTGAGTCAATACACTAGAAGTGAGAAGTGAGATGTTCCCTATATTCTAAATCTGGTATTTCTCACTTCCCACCTCTCATATCTCACATCACCTTACTGTCACCCTGAGCGAAGCGAAGCGGAGTCGAAGGGTCTTATGCGCCAACTTTAATGTTTTTTCACTGGCGCTCTGTATAACAAAAAGTGCTTAAAATCACTGAAGCCACGCTTTTCATACAATAATGGGACGGCGAGTGAAATAAAGAGAGAAAACGAGAAAAAAAGAGCAAGCAAACGAGCTAGAGAGATGTATTTTAAATTTAACAGATTTTCGTCTTGACAGAAAAACAGTTTCTGTATAAAATGAATAACGCTGCACTATGCGGCGTTATTTTATTGATTAAGACAGTTTATAGGGGTTATTCCCGTATAGCATATTAAGGAGGTTACCTAATGAAGACGTTTATGGCTAAGGCGCAGGAAGTCGATAGAAAATGGTATGTTATTGACGTTGAGGGTAAAGTTCTGGGTCGTGCGGCAAGTGAAGTTGCCAAAATACTTCGCGGCAAGAACAAGCCTATCTATACACCTCATACTGATACAGGCGATTTTGTTATTGTTGTTAACGCAGATAAGATTGTGTTAACAGGCAACAAACTTGATCAGAAGATGTATAGACGTCACACCGGTTGGATCGGGCATTTGAAGGAGATCAAATACAGACAATTCCTTGAGAAACAACCTGAGAAAGTATTTGAGCTTGCTGTAAAGAGAATGCTTCCTAAAAACAGCTTAGGTCGTGCCATGTTTAAGAAGCTGAAGGTATATGCAGGTCCGGAACACAATCATCAGGCACAGAAGCCCGAAGTTCTTGAGCTGAATATTTAGTGGAGGGGAGGATATAAAATGGCAAAGGTACAATATTACGGTACAGGTAGAAGAAAGAAATCAATTGCAAGGTGCAGATTAGTACCAGGAAACGGCGCTATAACAATAAATAACAGAACAATTGACGACTATTTCGGTCTGGAAACCCTAAAGGTTATCTGCAGACAACCTCTGGTTCTCACAGATACTATTGGAAAATTTGACGCTATTATCAATGTAAAAGGCGGCGGTTTTACAGGCCAGGCAGGTGCAATTCGTCACGGTATTGCAAGAGCACTGCTAAAAGCTGATGAATCATATAGAACTCCCCTTAAAAAGGCTGGCTTCTTAACCCGCGATCCAAGAATGAAGGAAAGAAAGAAGTATGGTTTAAAGGGAGCACGTCGTGCACCTCAGTTCTCAAAGAGATAATATTTTGTCAACATACACAAAAGTATGTTCAAAATTACAAAGTATGTTCACGAAAGATACAGAGCGTCAGACTGGGAAACCAGGC
>DUNT01000125.1 GCA_012839205.1 Clostridiaceae bacterium | reverse complement strand
GAGCAGCCTGAGTGTAGCGGTGATGGCTTTTCTCCATGTGATATAAGTCTGTTATTCTCATCCTCATTATAGGGCCTTTTTACTCCGCAACGAAGATCTTTAACATCTAAATTCAGCCTTTTTAACACGTTTAAAACGGTTTTTTGATGTGTCGGCTCACCGGAATGGGAGGCACAGCCGATAGCGATTTCCTTTGGGGTGTAGTTCATGGCTTTTGCCCCTCCCGACTGGATAAAAGGTATAATCTGAATAGGTTTTGCTGCTGATCTGAAAAAGAACCGTGTATTTATATCGCCTTTCTTGTATATTACATTGCCCTCTGAATCAACAACGCATATACAGCCTTGATGGGTGCTCTCAACATATCGGTTTCTTGTGACTATTGCCAATTGTTCCATGTTTTAAACTCCTTAATTAAAGTTTCTTAGACACTGCTGTCATCCTGAGCGCAGCGTTAGCGGAGTCGAAGGATCTTACACGTTAACACATAAGATTCTTCGCTGACGCTCAGAATGACACTGAACATAACAGGTGTCGTGAGTAATGTCAAATAGCGTCAGCGGAGCTGGATTGCGGAGCTACGCGACTATAATTCCGGACGAATTATCAGAGCGGCGCATTTGACTCACTCAGCAGGCACCTCATTGTAAACACAGTTCTATGGATATATGTCTCCCGGTTTATAATTACTGCACTTATTTTCTATCAAGCTAAAAGAGGGATGAATATACCCTATCGTATTCCCTTTGTCGTCCTTTACGGCCGGAAGGGCCCATTTTTCAAGTTTTCTAACAGTTGCAGCATCTAAAATTTCCAATTCCTCCAGTATTCTTACCGCTACCGGATAACTTGACCAGGGATGTCCGTCAGACATCTTTATAGATACGCCTAACCGTTTTTCCGGGATTGATATGCAGTAGATCCCCTCTGCGCCGATTTTTCCTATGGCACGTCCATTGGAATAATTGATTAAATCGGTGCAAAATGTATTGCTGCCTCTTATAACCCGGGGGTATTCTACCATGGCACTTTTTATGAGACCGAAACAATTTTTGTATTTGCTGTCCCCTTCATAACCATGAGCAAGACGTGCATATAACCAGGCTGTCTGCTGCATTGTAAGGAGATATGTGGGCAGAGTACAACCGTCTTTTCCTGTAATTACTTCATTTTCATTGCATTCCAGAAGCTCAGCCATAGTTTTTCTCATAAGCAAATTTACAGGGTGCTCCGGCTTGGTATAGTTTTTTATGGGATAGTTATAGAACTGACAAAGAGCCAAAAAACCCGTGTGCTTCCCAGAACAGTTGCTAAAAATAGGATCCGGCCTTTTGCATAGCATTACCAGGGCATCATGAACCTTTTGGCTTTCCGGGTACTTGTACCCGCAGTCCAGTTCTTTTTCAGTGATACCTATTTTTTTTAGTATTGAAAGTATTATTCTGCGATGATATGCTTGTCCTTCATGGGAGGAGCACATTATGGCTAATTCCTTCAGTGTTATATTATATCTTTCTATAAGCCCCGAATGAACGTAAGCAACGGCATAAACAGGCTTTCCTGCTGAACGGAGAAAAATCCCGGCATTGGGGTCTCCAATCGAATATATAATATTATTATCTGAATCAGTTACACAAATATATCCGTCATGTAAACTTTCTATTCTGCCAGACCTTGTTCTGACTGCTAATTGCGGCATATTTCTACCCCTTTTTTTGATATAATTCAGTTTAGTTATTTCAATTAAGCCTTAAGAATATTCTGAGTTTATGCTATAATAACCTCACCCGTTACCGAAATCGAAGATTTCGAACGGGTGCCCGAGAGCATTGATACTGCGTATGAATAACCTCACCCGTTACTGGTGCTGTCATCCTGAGCAGAGCGTAGCGGAGTCGAAGGATCTTACACGTCAACACAAAAGATTCTTCGCTGACGCTCAGAATGACATATGCCACTTAAAACTTCTCTACTTGTGATACTATAGTATTGATAACATTATCTATAAAATTGAGGGATTTTATGCAATTTGAATTTATTAAGGACATCCTGTTATCGGACACATTGATTCCGGACATTTTTTTAAGCGATATAATGCCCAGGCTCCCGTCCGATGCTGTTAAGGTGTACCTTTACTGTACTTTTTTAAGTAAATACAATAAAGAAGCCCGTCCAGATGATTTAGCAGCGAAGCTGGATCTTTCCACCGACACTGTTAATGCCGCCTTTTTTATCCTTGAGCAGGAAGGGCTTATTATTAGGACCCCAAATGTTGTCTCACTTACAAACATTAAAGAACAAGCTGTTTTGAAATTATATAAGAAAAAGACTACCTCTGATGTCGAAACCATAAACAGTAAAACCCAGGCAAATATTAAAAGAAATCAATGTATTGATTCCATAAATAAAATGTTCTTTCAGGGAATTATGGCCCCCAGCTGGTATACTGCCATTGACAACTGGTTTTTGGCTTATCGCTTTGATGAGGACGTAATGGTTAGCCTGTTTAAATTTTGCTATGATAATAATGCATTAAATATTAAATACGTAGAAAAGGTCGCTGCTACCTGGGCTTCAAAGAATATAACCAATCATTGGGAACTTGAAAAATATATGGAGACCTGTGAGAGAACCAAAGCAATCGGCAAAACCATCGCAAGGTCCTTGAGGCTGGGAAAAAACCTCACAGCTTACGAAGAGAAACATCTGGAGACCTGGCTTAACGAATATGGCTATGACATGAGTATAATTGATGAGGCCCTTAAGCTTACGGTAGGCAAATCAACTCCCTTTAAATATGCCCATAATATTCTTACCAATTGGCATAAGGAGGGTATAAAAACTCTAGAGCAGCTCAAAGCTTATCAGGAGGCTTCTTCCTCTGCAAGAAGAAAAAAACCTGCAGCATCAAAGGATAAAACGTCCAGCAGAGGCAATTTTCAGCAGCGTAACTATGATGATGAGTTTTATAATAAACTTGAGAAACTGTAACCCGTTATAGTCAAACTGAAAGGACAATGATTAAATGGCTGACATAAGGCGATTTTTAGATAGCGAATTTGCACTAAAACGTGACCGGGCTATTTATGAAGCAGAACGGCGGAAAAATGATGTTTTTGAAAAATTTCCCGAGTTATCACGGCTGGAAACAGAAATAACATTGGCTGGCGTACGTTATGCCCGCTCACTGATAAGTGAAGCGGCATCTTCGCCATCCGCCAATGAGTATCTTGAAAAATTGGATTATTTAAACAAGAAAAAAGAAACTCTTCTGTCTGAGTATAATATCCCCGCTGATTATTTGGAGCCTCGCTTTAGCTGTGCAATCTGCGAAGACAGGGGATATATATCCAAAGATGGTACATCAGCACCATGCTCCTGCTATCAAAATCTGTATCTGGAGCAATTATTCAAGGTATCCAATCTTGTTGATGACGGGGAGACAGGATTTGAGTATTTCAATGAAAACTATTATCCGGCCAATCCCGATAAGAAGAAATATTTTACAGATATTTCTCCAAGAGAGCAAATACTTGAAGTAAAAAAGCAATGCCTTAACTTCATTGATACTTTTGCCGATAAATCGACGCAAAATCTTTATTTTTATGGTCCCACCGGCACAGGGAAAACCTTTGTGGCAAAGAGTATAGGAATTGAAATCCTCAAAGCGGGATACACCGTTTTGTATCTTACCGCCACATCCTTATTTCCAATAATCCAACAGTATCGCCTCAATATGGACAAAGACGGTGTTTCAAGCGAGCAGGCCTATAAAAATCTCATAACCGTCAATCTTCTGATTCTGGACGATTTAGGCACAGAGGCAAAAAGCGATTCTAAATATGCGGAGCTATTGTCCCTTCTTGAGCTAAGAAAGGCTCAGGGTAAAAAGAGTATCTCAAAAACCATAATTGCATCGAATCTGAATTATAAGAGACTCTTTCAAGAATATGATGAGCGAATAGCTTCCCGAATTATAGGAGAATTTCAGGCCCTGCAGTTTACAGGTGAAGACATTCGTATTCTGAAGAAAATTAAAGAATAATCATTAATAACTAGCTGTTGTAAAGTTTTTATATTAGAGATAGAATATTGAATAACAGGGTATATCGCTTTGCAAAGGAGTCGATTATATTGCAACAAAACTCGAACATTTCAAGAACCAACAGGGTTGTTTTACTGATTAATCTGCTACTTAACTTCATTACCTTCACCGGGTATTTATTAGAAGTTATAAGGGGCGAAAGAAGTATAACTTATCTTATTATTTTTTCAGTTATAATCTTTGTTCCGTTTATTATAGCCCTTGTCACATACAGAAGAAATCCAGCATCCTCAAGTTTTAAATACATTACATTAATAGGTTATTTATTCTTTTATTTGTTTGTCAGCTTTACCTCTATACATACCATTACTTTTACATATTTCTTTTGTATAATCTTAATGTATTACTTATACTTAGATTTCAAGCTCTTGTTGGTGTCATGTATAACGGCTGTTATAATCAACATCGCGAGAATTGGGTACAGCCTTTTTGTTTTAGGAGCAAATACAAGAAGCGATATAACCCAGTATATGATTCAAATTGGAACCTTGATAGTATTTTCTCTTTCAATAACCCTATCCGCCAAGCTCTCTATAGTATTTACCAAAGAAAATATTGATAGTATATTGAAGGAGCAAAAAAAGCAAGCCGAAATATTAGATGATGTTCTTAAAATAGCTGCTTCTATTGAAAAGAACGCACAGGATGTTTACGATATTGTGGAAAAATCGGCAGCCGGCTCTGATGTCATTACAAATGCTGTCAGCGAAATAAGCACAGGTGTATCACAAACTGCCGAAAGCATACAAAACCAAACCCATATGGCTAAAAACATCCATAAACTTATTGTTGATACATCGGATCTCTCAGATCATATGGAATCTCTCTCCAACGAGACAGTCAAAGCGTTAACTGAAGGAATCAGCCATGTTCATGAGCTGAGTGAAAAGGCTTTGGTAGCGAACGAAAAGAATCAGTATGCATACCGGAAAATGCAGGAGTTAACCGAAAAAGCAAGCGAAATTCAAAGTATCACCGAAATAATAACCGGCATCTCAGAACAAACAAATATGCTTTCATTAAATGCCTCTATTGAGGCTGCCCGTGCCGGAGAAAACGGCCGTGGATTTGCTGTTGTAGCTGATGAAATTCGTAAGCTGGCCATACAAAGCAAGGACAGCGCCAACAGTATAGCTGAGATACTTGAATCTCTGGGGAGAAAAGCTAACCGTACACAAGAATCGGTTGTAAGTTTAAAAGAAATTAATGATCAGCAGACAGAACTTATCAGTAATACTAAGAAAGTATTTGATAATATTTCAGTTAAGATGGATGAGTTTTCAAAAGATGTTCAGCTTGTAACTCAAAGGCTGGATGAAATTGTAGCCTCCAATAATAAGGTCATTGACAGTATTAATGAAATATCGGCCTTGAGTGAAGAGTCCTCTGCCAATGCCCAGGAAGCAAACTCCATGGCCTCCATCAACAAAGAAAATGCTGATAAGGCAAGAGTTATTGTCAATGAATTAATTGAAACTTCCAATAATTTTAAGAAGTATCTTTGATTAAGATTATGTGCTTGTAATAAACAGTATGCCAGCCCCGGATGAAACTTCTGAGCGGCACGCAGTACCCCTATATGTAGTCCTGGGCGTAGCGTAGCGGAGTCGAAGAATCTTATTTGTCAGCGCAAAAGATTCTTCGCTTGCGCTCAGAATGACATGGGAGAACTCAGAACGACAAGGTGAGTGTCGTCCTGAGGGGAACGCAGTGGAGCCGAAGGATCATATTGTCAGAGCAAAAGATTCTTCGCTTGCGCTCAGAATGACATGGGGAGTGTCATCCTGAGCGCAGCGTAGCGGAGTCGAAGGATCTTACCAAATGAAGACTTAAAGTGTGGTGCCGTGAGTGATGTCAATATACCGGAAGTGAGAGATGGGATGTGTGAAGTGAGATGTTTATTCGTATTTTTTTATGCAATTTCTTACTTCCAACCTCGCACTTCTCACCTTCCAATTGATAGATTCACTTAAGCGGCGCATTTGACTCACTCTACAGGCACCCCTTTTGTGAGTATTGTCAACACCCCTACATGGTTAAAATACCCTCCTCAGAGTTGATTATTATCAGCACCTCCTCTTCTGCACCTGTATTTGCATTGATATATACCAAAAAGTCTTTGTCCTCTACTTTGCCTGTAAACTCGTAACATAGAATCTCAGTACCGTAATTTGTGGGTATAACGGCTAATCCCGATGATTTAATATTTTCTCCCCTAATAACTCTCTCTCTTGCCTGCGCCTCAGTCAGTTTAGGAGGACCAAAGTCTCTTTGCGTATGATTCATAAGGTATCCGTTTGCTTCAAAACCTACAATTTCTCCATTGTCCAAAGCTACTTTTACTTTAATCAGATCCGGATAGTAGGTAATGCCGTCCTCGGTATATGCGTAATTGATGGTGGCAACACCGTCATTCTGCATATAATATGACTCTTTCATATTAGGATAGTTGCGTTCCTCTAAGAATTTTTTGCCCAACTGCATTGCTTTATTTATATCAATGGTTTTTTCGCCTACTTCCCTGTTATAGAGATACCAGACCACATGGCCGCCAATTACCGATACATCGGCTTCGGCAACACTATCTTTTTCTTTGTTTGCCAATTCCATTTTAAAATTATACGTGTTTATTATTCCGTTATTATTGTCTGCGAGTTTGGAAACATTCTGTACTTTGCCATCTCCCAAAAACTTTTTTAGTCTTTCAATGGCTTGGTTTTCCGTTATTTTCTCGCCGGTTAAGCCAAGTGCTTTTCGATTCTGCATATGCTCAGAATAAGGCCCGTCATAAATCAGCGTAGGCATTTCCTCAAACTGGTCATTGATACCGCTGAATGTTTTGGGCAAATTCTCTGAAATCTCTTTCATCTCTTTTTGGCCTTCATTGGCCACATTCTCCCATCTGAGATTACCGTTGGAAAGATCCTGCTGCATCTCTAAAAGGCCTTTTTCGAGATTTACTGAAAAGCTGTGAAGGCTGGCTAAAGTTTTCATTTGCTCTTCGTCAATGGGCTTGCCATTGGTACTCTGTTTCACCATAGATTTTGACAAATCAGCCACTTGGGTTAAGAATTTTTCAGTGTTGGATAAAACTCCTACAGAAATAGGCAGTTGACCCAAATTACTTGCTGCGCAGAAAGATTCTCTCCAGACATCACTTAATGTTGCGGCAGTCAACTCGGGGGAAGATGTCATTCTCGCTTTCATCAGCATAACTTCGACATTTTTAATATAGTCTACAAGTTCATAAAATGCTTTGTTATAAGCGTTATTCAGTTGTTGTCTCAACCTCATTGCCGTATTGTACTGATATGCTCCAAATATAGTTGTGGCAAGAAGTATTGCTATTACTACATTTTTTGTTCTGTGTCTGGCCCTGGAATGTTCCAACTTCTTATAATTTTCTTCATATTTTTTTCTTTCCTCAATGATTTCATCTTCACTGATTCTAAAATTATTTTCCATAACACACCTAACCTTTTTATTAGAATTTTGCAGTTACTTTCCAAAATTATGCTTACCTATTTTAACAACGATTTTTCTGGACCAAATCCATTTACTGGTGGCTGTCGCCGGGTTCCAATAATATAGGCAGCCGTAAGTAGGGTCCCAGCCATTCAATGCATCCTGAGCCGCTTTTACCACTGTAGACTTTGGGTCAATGGGAACATTAATTTGCCCGTCAGCTACCGCAGTAAAGGCACCCGGCTGATAAATAACACCTGCAATGGAGTTAGGAAAATCCGCAGACTTTACACGGTTCAGAATAACAGCACCTACTGCCACCTGCCCCTCATAAGGTTCACCTCTGGCTTCACCGTTTATTGCCCTGGCCAAAAGCTGCACATCGCTGACTTGACTTGCTGGAGCTCCAAAGCTGATTTGGCTGAAAAACGCACTCAAGGACACAGCGAGGATTGTTAATATCATGATAAGTAATTTTTTAATATTAATATTACTCACCGCTTTCGTAATATATTTGCCTCGTTGTTTAGTCTTTCAGATTCTTGGAGAATTATGCTACAAAAAAAGTACGGCTGGTAATTTGCCGTACTTTTATACATTAAAAACTTTTTTATTTTAATTAAGGCGAATTCTATTCATTTTCTCTCCAAAAACTGCAGCAGCAATTTCATATTCCCTCTCTCTGCAGGTAAAGAAGAATACCTGCCGCTTCTCAGAAACTTCCTTTAAAAGCTCAAATGCATTTTTGACACGCTCTTCATCATATTGGGAGAATGGTTCATCCAAGAATAGTGGTAAAAGCTCCCTGCCTTTCTCGATAAGAGCAACTGCCGCCAGACGCATACAAAAATATACCTGATCTATAGTTCCGGCACTTAAGCGGGTTACCGGAATCAGTTCATCTGTTTCAGGTGCTTCAAGATTAATGCTTAATTCATCATTGGTGGTGATTTTATGATAACGTCCTCCGCTTAATACATTCATCATTCTGCTCATTTCATCGTTGAGGTACGGGATATAATCCCTTTGCATTTTTAATGCTGTTTCCTTCAATACCTGGCTTGCCATAACAAGGCCTGCGCCTTTCATTTCAAGCTCTTCTTTTTTCTCCGAATAGTAGCTTATTTTCTCAAGAACCTTAGACAGCTCACTTTCTGTGGGAGCCTGTTCCAAACGTGCTTTTATTGCAGCAATTTTAATCTCAGTATCTTTTTTACGGCTTTCGGTTTCCCTTATAATATCCTCCAGCCGGGCAAGGGTCTTTCCGTCGTCATCCGGTTGTATTTTGTGATTAAGATTCTTCATATAATTGTTAAAATCATCGGCAGTAAGAAAAACCTCACCTGCCAGCATTCCGGCTTCTCTCAGTACAATATCCTGTTTTTCGTTTAAGTTCTCCATTTCTGATAAGAGTTTTCTCTTATCCTCACTTGCCTTTATGTAGCCTGTAACCCCATCTTTGATTATCTCAAGCATTTCTTCCCTGTTATTACTCTCACAGTTTACTTTACAATCAGCAATAAACGAATCCCATATTTCTTTAAACCTGTCTTTTTTGGCTGAGAGATTTTCTATGCGCTCCTTTGTTTCCATATGCTGTTTTTTATAGTTATTATAAAGATCCCTTGCCTTAGTCTGGCCTTCCCTGTACTTTACAAAATCCACCATATCAACAAAGCCGGACTTTTGTAAAACACTGTTAAGTTCTTCTGCTTCGTTGCAGGCGTCTATCTCTGCATTACTTCTTTTCATATTGCTTATAAATAAAACTATAACTGTAATAATGGCTATTGCAATACCAGCAGCCAAAAGTACAGGGTTTTGCTTTTGAAAGTAATTTGCTATCATCAACATTGCCGAAATCAGGCCGGCAGGGATGATAAAAGGCATCCAGCTGCGCTTATGCTTAGCCGGCAAATTGTGTTTAAACTCATGACGCTCCTTGGCTTCATTATATGTATTAATGGCTGCCTGGACATTCTCCACCTTTTTTTCAAACAATTCATCCGGCTCCAGTGAATCCGATAATTCATCGCATTTCTCCTGGAATTCAGCCAGCCTGGTTTGTTCCAGCCGTAGCATTTCCTCTACCTGCTTTTCTTCACGAAGCAGCATTGTAATCTCTGAAACTGTCTCAGCAGAAATGTTTTCATAGTTTTTCAGTTTACTGATACTTTTATTGCTTTCCTCCAGGCTTTCCTCAATTCTGCTCCTTTGTGAAATAAGGTTCTCCAGCTCTTTTTGCAGCGATAATAATCTGGATGATATCACAGACTCTTTTTGTCTGTATAATTGATCAAGTTTCGCATTAAGCTCATTTAATATGCTGTTCTGCTTACGCATATCCAGAACAGTTTCCATAAAGCTGTTGTTTTTCTCATCAATCTCTGCCTTTTTTTGTTCCAGTTCAGACAGGATATTGTTTATCTTATTCAAAGGGCGGGTAGTGGAGGTCTTTGTTCCCACTCTTTCAAGCAAAGTTGAATCCAGTGTTTTAAGTGCTTCTGTTAAAGAAATCTCCTCGCTGCCAGTGGCATTCAGGTTAGAAAGCTTATTAATCAGATTCTTCTTTCCTTCATTGTCTATAACGCTCTGAAGCTGACCGATAAAAGCGGTCCTTTCAAAAGCTGCCTCGTCTATACCCAGATGCTCTTCGGCAAACATAGGACCTCTATCTTTGTCGACAGGAAAAAAATTGGTCAGATTATTGGCTCCGTCATCGTGGATGTTTGTGGTGCCTTTCTCAAAATTTCTGCCCACCCTATAGGATTTGCCGTTTTCCAGCGTATATTCCAATATCCCGGCATACTGCTGGCTGTT
>DUNT01000124.1 GCA_012839205.1 Clostridiaceae bacterium | reverse complement strand
GTACCGGGAAACTGTGATTTTGTTTATGATACCCCACCAGAATTAGTTTTTGAAATTGAAGGCAAGCGTATATTAATGACCCATGGGCATTTATATAATGTGAAAAGCGGCATTGAACTGCTTGAAAAAAAAGCAGTCAGAGATAATATCGATCTGGTTCTATTCGGACATACTCATTGTCCGCTCCAGGAATACAGAACCAACATTGCCTTTGTAAATCCTGGCAGTATAGGGCATCCGGTAGGCTTTCCAAAGCCGACGTATGCACTTTTGGAGATTTCAAAAAAAGGAATTGAAATAAGAATTTTAGAAGTTTGAGGGTTCAACTTATATTATGAAAGGCATAAACATGATATATTTTGATAACAGTGCTACAACAAAACCTTATAAAGAAGTAATAGAGCTTATAGCCAGGCTTATGTCTGAAGAGTTCGGAAATTCCACCTCGTTGCATACTCTGGGATTAAGAGCCGAAAGACTACTGGAAGATACGAGGGACAGCCTTGCATCAACTATAAAAGCAAAACCGGAAGAACTGGTTTTCACTTCAGGGGGGACCGAATCAGTTAATATGGCTCTAAGAGGGGCGGCGGAGATACTAAAACGCTCCGGTAACCATATTCTGTCCTCGCCTGTTGAACATTCTGCTGCATTAGAGTCCCTGAAAGAATTAGAGAGAATCGGATACCATGTTGAGTATCTTGAAGTGGATAAATACGGCCGGATACTATTGGATGATCTCAGAGCAAAGTTAAAAAAGGATACTATTATGGTTAACATAATGGCCGTTAATAATGAGCTGGGTACAATAGAGCCGGTGAATGAAGCTGCACATATTATTAAATCAAATAATAGGGCCACCATATTTCATGTTGATGCAGTTCAGGCATATGGGAAAATACCCATAAATACAATGGATTTAAACGCTGATCTCATTTCCTTCAGCTCACATAAAATACATGGTCCAAAAGGCGTTGGCATGTTATATATCCGTAAAGGAGCCCGGATTCATCCTTTGATGATGGGGGGAGGCCATGAAAGAAAACTTCGCTCTGGTACAGTCAATGTACCATGCATTGCTGGATTTGGGCTTGCCGCTTCAATGAAATTAGAACGTATGCAGCAGGACCAAAAGAGAAATAGCAGGATTAGAGATATTTTAATAAAAGAGCTTGCCAATTCGTTAAGCACCGGTATAAGGATTAATTCCCCCGAAGATGGGGTTGAAAATATTCTTAATATATCATTTAAGGGTATAAAATCCGAAACACTTTTGCATTTTCTCGAGATGAGGGAGATATATGTATCCAGCGGCTCAGCGTGCAGTTCCAGGAAAAATGCAGTAAGCCATGTTCTTAAGGCCGCAAAAATTCCTCGTCAATGGGCTGAAGGAGCAATACGATTCAGCTTCGGCTCATTTAATACTGAAAAAGAGGCTGTTATTACAGCTGATGCAATTAAAGAGATTATTAATATAATGTAACAATAGAAAGGTCTGAAAAAATGGATAAGATTATTCTGGTAAGATATGAGGAGATATTTCTTAAAGGGCTTAATAAACATATTTTTGAAAACAAATTAATAAAAAATATCAGACAAAAGCTCGCTGGTTTAGGGAATACCAAGGTTACAAAATCCCAGAGCAGAATATATATTGAATCCCCTGATGCTGATTTTGATATTAAAGAAGCTATTTTTATACTGACAAAAATTTTTGGTATAGCATCAGTTAGTCCTGTTATACGAATTAAATCAGATTATGAAATGATAAAAAAGACGTCACTCAGCATGGTGGGAGAGCTTATTGAAAGAAAATCCCATAAAACCTTTAAGGTGGAAACAAAGAGAGGAAATAAAAGTTTTCCCATGAACTCACCACAGATTTGTGCTGATTTAGGCGGATATATATTAAGTAACTTTCCTCAGCTTAAGGTGGATGTGCATAATCCGGACTTTATATTATATGTGGAGATTAGAGAGAATACTTATCTATACTCGGAAATAATTCCTTCAGTAAAAGGTCTCCCTACGGGAACGGGGGGATTAGCCACATTACTTCTTTCTGGAGGTATAGACAGCCCCGTGGCCGGATGGATGGTGGCAAAACGCGGGGTTGAACTGGAGGCTGTATATTTTCACAGTTATCCTTATACAAGTGACAGAGCGAAGGATAAAGTTATTAAACTGGCGGAATATCTTGCAGAATATTGTATGAATATAACACTTCATGTTGTGCCTTTTACAGAGATACAAACAGCAATTAACGAAAAATGTCCTCACGAGTATATTACCATTATAATGCGCAGATATATGATGATGATTGCAGAAAAAATTGCAGAAAAGAGCGGCTCATTAGCATTGGTAACCGGTGAGGCTATAGGACAAGTGGCAAGCCAGACAATGGAAAGTATGCTGGTAACTGAAAACGCAGTATCATTACCGGTATATAGGCCATTAATAGGAATGGATAAGAACGAAGTAATTGATATAGCCAAAAGAATAGGTACCTTTGAAACCTCCATACTTCCTTATGAGGATTGTTGTACAGTATTTGTGGCAAAGCATCCCGTTATAAAACCTTCACTACAAAAAACACTTGAGTACGAAAAAGTTTTGAACACAGAAAACCTTATTAATAATGCGTTGATAAAAACCGAGGTTATCAGGCTTTAACTTATCCTTAGAAGATTTAAAAAATGTATAATGTGGTAAGATATCTTTAAATATCAATTTTGAAAGGGCGTAATCATGGCTGAGATTAAAGCTGTATATAATTCTAAATCAGTATGTCCCGTATGTGAGTCTGATATAGAATACACAAAGGTCAGGTCAAAAGTTATAAGACTTATAAAACAGGACACTGATTTTTGTCCATATTATGAAGGTGAAAACCCTATATTTTATGAAGCGGTAATATGCCCTGAGTGTGGCTATGCAGCTCATGTTACAAATTTTAGCAGTATCAGCAGATACGATAAGGACAAGGTTCGCAATATTATAACAAGCAAATGGCAAAGACGCAGCTTTACCGGCCAAAGAACAATTGATCAGGCATTGGAAGCCTTTAAAATTGTTCTTTTAAATCAGAACATCATTGAAGGATTAAAGTCGGAAATAGCAAAAGTATGTATGCGGATTGCATGGCTGTACCGCTATAAACAAGATAAAACCCAGGAAAATAAGTTTTTGAATCACGCTCTTATTAATTATAAGAAGGCCTATAGTCAGGAAGACCTTACCGAAGAAGGTAAGCTGGATGAATATACTTGCTTGTATATTATCGGAGAGCTGAACAAAAGACTTGGACTATATGAAGAAAGCATAAAATGGCTGAGCCGCCTTATAATGAGTTTTTCTGACCCCCAACAAAAAGATAAGATTCCAAAGATGCTGATTGAAACAGCCCGGGATCTTTATCAGGAAGTCAGGGATGCTGTTGCGGCTGCTAAGGAGGCAACTTAATTGAAATTGGAGATTGGTAAGATACCTAATAATATATTGGAAAAACTATTGTTTCAATTCTCTGAACCGCTGCGAAAAGAAGTTCTTACAAAACCCGGGATAGGCGAGGATTGTGCTGCCATTAATTTTGAAGATGACATATGTGTAGTTACCACCGATCCTATTACAGGTGCTGATGATGAAGTGGGGATTCTGGGAATACACATAGCCTGCAATGATTTAGCTTCCTCGGGAGCAGAACCCATAGGGATTCTTGTAACTATCCTTGCTCCGTCAGGGACCGAACTTGAAGATCTTGAAAAGTTACTAAAACAGATTAAAGAGACTTCAGCGGCTATGAAGGTTGATGTTCTGGGAGGGCATACCGAGATTACTGATGCAGTTAATCGCCTGGTATTAAGTATAACGGCTATCGGCAAGGCCCAAAAAGACACTTTGATAAGTACCGGAGGGGCAAAACCTGGTGATTCAATTATCTTGACCAAGTTTGCCGCTACCGAGGGAACTGCAATATTAGCATGGCTTTTTGAAAAGGAATTGAAAGAGGAATTTGGAGAAGAGCTGGTGGACAATGCGAAAAAACTGTTAAGTTCTATCAGTGTTGTTAAGGAAGGCCTTTTAGCTGCTAAATATGGTATTAGCTGTATGCATGATGTTACAGAGGGCGGAGTTCTGGGGGCCTTATGGGAAATTGGAACAGCCAGTGGCTACGGCTTTAGGATAGAAAAGCGTAAAATTCCCATATTGGAGGAGACCCGCCGTATATGCAATTTTCTTAATCTTGATCCGCTTAAACTTATTTCAAGTGGTTCCATGATTATAGTAACCCCTGATGGCGGAGAGCTTTTAAAAGTATTACATCAAAACGATATAAAAGCTTCAGAAATAGGTTGCATAACATTTGAAAAAGAATTTATATTAATGGACGGCAATGAGTCTGTTAAGATCAATGTACCTGATTCCGATGAATTATATAGGGCGCGAATGATGAAAGGGAAGATATAATGGCAGATTTATTAATGGAATTACACATCTTAATCAGTATTTTTATATTTCTGTTTGGTGTATGTGCAGGTTCTTTTTTAAACGTGTGTATTTGCCGTATTCCGCTGAAAAAGTCAATTGTTTTTCCCCCATCTGAATGTCCGGATT
>DUNT01000123.1 GCA_012839205.1 Clostridiaceae bacterium | reverse complement strand
GAATCTATTGATATTTAAAATAGATTAACACAACGGTAAATATATGAGGAGGCTAATTATGAAAATAACAAAGGAAATGACAATCGGTGAGGTAATAAGATTAAACCCTAAAGTGGTGCCGGTACTTATGAGTTTTGGAATGGGATGTGTCGGATGTCCATCGGCTCAGATGGAAACCCTTGAGGAAGCAGCCCAGGTTCATGGAATGGATATTAATGAGATGTTGGATGCGCTGAATAAAATACAATAAACCGGTAAATAAAAGTACAAAGATAAAATTAATACGTATTTTTCGTTTAGCTTTAAGAAATACACTCGGAAAGGGTGTATTTTTTAAAGCAACATAGCATTATGATAAATTCGGGAAGAGAATGCTATATTAGTCTAAATTGACAATACTATCAGTATCGTTAATAATATTATAAGAATTGTTAGTTTACTTAAGACTAATGAGCGGTAGTACTGTTGAAGAGAAAGCTGAGGTGGTAGTTATGGAATCATATCCTGACCCTGGTAGTTACAGTCATTATGTAAATAATAGATATAGAGCCATAACTACTATTGCAAAAGTGTGGCTCTATTAAAGGAGGGCCACAAATGAAAAATATCATTCTCAACCTTGTTGAACAAGGCAAATATTCTGAAGCAAGAAAAAGGATTATCAGTTTAAATATCGTCGACATAGCACAGATGTTGGAAGAATTAGAACAACAGAAACTATTGATAACTTTCAGAATATTGCCAAAGGATCTGGCAGCTGGTGTTTTTACACATATGCCAAGTGAGCTTCAAAGATGCATTATTGAATCCATTACCGATAAGGAAGTCAAAAGCATTTTGGATGAACTTTTTCTTGATGACACAATAGACTTTTTAGAAGAAATGCCGGCAAATGTCGTAAAACGGATTCTAAGAAATACTAATGAAGAAACAAGAAGACTCATTAATCAGTTTTTGAACTATCCTAAAGATTCCGCCGGTAGTCTAATGACCATCGAGTATGTTGACTTAAGAAAGGGAATGACAGTAGAGCAGGCAATAAAGCGTATTAAGGAAACAGGCATTGATAAAGAAACAATTGATACCTGCTATGTTATAGATAATAATAGAATACTCGAAGGTGCCATATCCATCAGAAAACTTATATTAAGTGATGAATCAACACTATTAAAAGACATTATGGACACGGGTGTTATATTTATAAACACACATGATGACCAGGAAGACGTTGCAAATTTATTTAAGAAATACAATTATCTGGTTATTCCTGTTGTCGATAATGAACGCAGGTTGGTGGGCATAGTAACAATTGATGACGTTTTAGAGGTTATAGACCAGGAAGCCACCGAAGACCTCCAGAAGATGGCAGCCATACAACCATCTGAAAAAGAATACCTGAAAACAAGTGCTTTACAATTAGCAAGGCATAGACTGCCCTGGCTTCTGATACTAATGATTTCTGCCACCTTTACCGGAGGTATAATAAAAAGATTTGAGAACGCTTTGCAGTCGGTTATGGTACTTGCATCATTTATTCCAATGCTTATGGATACGGGTGGAAATGCCGGGTCTCAATCCTCAACACTGATAATAAGAGGATTAGCTTTGGGGGATATGAAGCCTGGCGATATTTTTAAGGTTTTGAAAAAGGAACTGCTTGTAAGCGGTATTGTCGGAATAACTCTATCAGCTGTCAATTTTGTAAGGATATATTATATTGAAAAAACTGACTTATTGGTGTCTGTAACTGTATTTTTCACCTTGTTTTTCACTGTTGTATTAGCAAAAATTGTCGGAGGCGTATTACCTATTATAGCAAAAAAGCTTAAGCTAGACCCTGCTATTATGGCAGGCCCGCTAATAACAACAATTGTTGATGCTGTGGCTCTTATAATATACTTTACAACAGCGACATGGTTATTGGGTATATAGATTCTAAAACAAATTTATCAGGTGAATTTCAGAAGGTTTTCTTTTTTCAGTTTTAAAAAAGGAGGTAGTGAATTAATGGCCTACCTCCTTGATTTAAAATGCTAGAAGTCTAATATCTTATAATTCAAGTTATACAATAAATTTCTGTATTTTTTCGCTTAGATTTTGGGCACTGTTGTTTGTATCAGCGGCGTGACGGAATACTTCATCGGCCTTTTCGATAATCGAACCGGAACTTTCAGCAATATTGGAGGCTCCGGTTGCTCCTTCATTTGCTGCAGTAGTAATTTCATTAATTGCCGAAAGCAGATGCGTTGTGGATTCATGCAACTGTTTTGATGTAATTGCAAAACTTTGCATCAGATTATTGACATAAT
>DUNT01000008.1 GCA_012839205.1 Clostridiaceae bacterium | reverse complement strand
TCACCGTCTGAAGCATCACCGGTATAATGAAAGCCATACTGTTCCCAAGGGATGTTCTTACGTATGCCTTCGCGTACCACATTTTCATCCTCGACAAGAAAGACCTTAAACATGCTGTATCTTCCTTTCTGATGAATGTCTGTGCTCATCATGGACTGGATTGACAGGTCTATAACAGTATAATGATAGGAAATTACCAATTATTATATTAATGATAGCATCTTGAAAACCGCGTTGTCAACAATACCCATTTATCATCCATTTTTGCTATGCTTCTATATAATCTATACTAAAGAAGAAAATTAAGAAATTATCTTTTTATTAGCAGCACTGGCAAGAGGATATGAATTTATTTGGTGGGGCCGGTAATGACCACTTCACTGGTTTGCAGTGCATAGTTTGAATTGTTATCTAACAATGTTTGAAGAGTATAACAAAAAATCAGCCTCATGACAGATTCTGGATCTAACTCATGGGGCTGACTAATTTAACAGGCAATTCTATAAAGCTCTTACTTGGGATTTTTTAACCTCATATCCCATTTTGCCGATGGCATTTTCGATATCCTTTATTGATAGTTTTTCATCATCAAAGTTTAATTTAACTTTACTTGAGTTAAAGGATACATTTATACTATCTTTATCCACACCATCCAAGGATTTTACTGCACCTTCGATTTTCTGTATACATGACGGACAAATCAATGGTTCTAATTGAATAGTTGCTTTCTGCATTTTCCACATCTCCTTATTTTAAATTATTTATATGATGCTCTTAATCTGTACCGAAGAAGTCTCATGCCATTTAGTATTACAACCAGTATACTTCCTTCATGCACTAACATACCTATCGACATATTCATCCATTCACTGAAGAATACACTGGCAAGTAAAACCAATACAACTCCTACTGCAATAATGATGTTTTGGCGCATATTCCTTGCTGTTGCTTTTGTTAAGCCCAGTGCATGCGGAAGGCGGCTGAAATCTGAATTCATTAAAATAACATCTGAAGTCTCAATAGCTACATCTGTACCGCCTCCCATAGCTATCCCAATTTGTGCCAAAGCAATTGAAGGACTGTCATTTACTCCATCACCAACAAATGCAACAATCCTGCCTTGTGCCTGGAGTTTCTTAATATATACTGATTTATCCTCCGGCAGCATATGTCCGTGAGCTTCTGTCAAACCAAGTTCACGAGCTACTAAGTCAACTGTTCCTTGATTATCACCTGAAAGCACAACCAGGTTTTTAACTCCTAATTTTTTAAGTCTCTGAAGATCTTCTTTTACTCCCGGGCGAATCTGGTCACGAATACCCATAAGTACTTTTATATTACCATCGACCGATGTCAGAACAAGGGAGTTGCCGTTTTGTTGGAACCTGGCAATATCAGCACGTACTTTTTCGTCCAGATTAATATTCTCCTGTGCCATCAGTGCGACATTGCCTACTGCAACTCTATGTCCGTTTACATGAGCAACAATTCCACCGCCTTTTATAACATCAGTTTTTTCTACTGTATATAGTTTTGTATTCCCGATATATTCTACAATTGCTTTTGCTAAAGGATGGTCTGACTCGTTTTCAACACTGGCAAGGTAACTAAATACTTCGTCAATGTTTTCGGTATAAAGCTCTGTATCGGCTACTTTGGGATTTCCTATTGTCAAGGTGCCAGTTTTATCAAACACTACTGTATCCACCCTGCTAAAATCGTTAATGACTTCACTGCCTTTCAGCAGAACACCATTTCGTGCGCCGTTGCCAATACCAGCAACGTTTGAAACAGGTACACCGATTACTAATGCTCCCGGGCATCCCAAAACCAATATGGTAATAGCAAGCTCAATATTCTGCGATAATATCCATACAATTGCAGAAAGAACCAGGACAGCCGGAGTGTAGTACTTAGAGAACCTATCAATAAAACGTTCAGCTTCCGATTTGGAATCCTGCGCTTCTTCAACCAGTTCGATAATTCTACCAAAAGTAGTATCCTCACCTACACGTTCAGCGACAATCTGAATGGTCCCATTTTCCAAAATTGTACCGGCATATACCTGAGAGTCTTTCATTTTGCTTACCGGAAGAGATTCACCGGTAATACTCGCTTCATTAATATGTCCCTCCCCTGATAAAACTCTGCCATCGACCGGGATTTTTGCACCGGTTTTTACAAGCAAAATATCGCCTACGTCCACTTCATCCACATCTACTTCTTCAAATTCGCCATTTTCCATTTGTCTTAAAGCACTTTCAGGTGCCATTTCTGTCAGTTCTTTTATTGCTGAACGCGTTTTGTTCAATGTACGTTGTTCCAGGTAAGCTCCGAACAAGAATAAAAACGTAACGATTGCAGATTCTTCAAAGTTTTTGATTGCAAACGCTCCGGCAACTGCAATTGTAACCAGTAAATCAATACTGACAACTTTTACTCTTAATGCCTGATAAGCCTGGATTGCAACGGGTGCAACGCCTATAACTGAGGCAATAACTAATGACCAGACAAATATATCAATATTTCCGATGGTCCACTTGCTGAGAAATGCAATTGAGATTAAAATTGCACTAACCATCATTATTTTATTTTTTTTACTTAATATGAACCTCTGCATAATCTCACCCTCTTTTTTACTGTAATCCAGGAGTTATTCTATGGCGTCCTTTCGACCTTTTCTTAAGCGGCACATTTGAAATC
>DUNT01000122.1 GCA_012839205.1 Clostridiaceae bacterium | reverse complement strand
CATAACCTTTCCCATCTTCCTGCCTTATTAATTACCTCAGACATATGCGCGAGCACCTACTTCTTGAAGTATTCGTTCTAAATTATCTTTTCCTAACCTTTCCAATGTCCTGCCTACTGACCGTAAATCACGTCCCAATGCAGCTGAAGCTATATCTATCAGGGAGGAACAAATTGGTGTATCCACCTTATACTCTGAACCCAGAGTTTCCAGAAGCACTAATCCCTGGGGTACGTCCTCTGTTATATAGCGTGAATCGACTCTTGTTGGTCCCTTTAACGGATCAGGCATGCTGGCATACCAGAAGAAAACTTCCTTGGCATCACGGGTATCATCTAACGTATTACGAAATTTACAGGCCTCCACATAGGGAATACGCTTGCAACCTAACTTCTCCATTACATTCATTTTTTCATTGTCCAATTCTTCCAATATATTCCATACACTGGGTGTAAAAACCTCTCTGTACATGTAGTACTCGCCCTTAGTTTTTTCAACACGGGGAATACTCATAATACCTCCAACCGTGTGCACAATAAGGTTCGGGTTGTGGAGCGCAGCCTCAACTACTGAGGTCAGATAAACAAAAGGAAAACCCAGCTTATTAAGTTTTGCCTCACACTCTTGCCTGTGGCTTGCGGGAAATACTCCCAATGGATTTCTTTTATTACGGAAAGTAATATTAACTGTTCCAGGCTCACTAATCCGGCAATCTATAAAAGAGCTTTGTGCCTCGACAACCGTTAATTTAATATCTCCGCAGTATTTTAACACATAGGCTGTCGAAAGGTACCCGGGATTCAGAAGCAAAATCTGCCCATCCCGAAGGTAAGATTTTATCCGCTTTATCAGCTGTTCGTGGTAATTTGTCTGAATATAGATGATTATTACTTCACTTTCACTGATATGTGATAAATCACGAGTAACATTCGCTATATTCGTTAATTGGGCTTTTCCTTTTTCTATAAGACGAACTGCACCATCAGTATTTATAAGGTAATTAAAATTTTTATTATGCATAGCATGCGATGTCTTAATTAAAGTAACTTCATGCCCTCGCAAACTTAGGTCTGCTGCAACCGCTGTACCGGCATGACCAGCCCCAAGAATTGAAATGCGCATTTGATCATCCTTTCTGTATATAATATTTTCCTGCATTTTTAAACAAGCTTTATTAAGTTAATAATGAATTAACGCAATAAAAACGTGCTTATAAACACGATTTTTTCTGTAAAATATCGACGTATTTTTATAGATTGATTTGAACTGTTTATTATGAAGTTTATACACTTTGGAATCCATCAAAAACCGCTTTATTTCCGTGATTATAAAACGTCATGATGGATTTCTATTAACAGCTATATTTTGTATTATACCATAAATAAAAGATAAATGTAATATTGCCTGCATAATTGGAGTGACAGACACATTATTACTATCTATGAAAAAATAAGCAGACGAAAAGGATAATTATATTTAATTATCCTTACATAATAAATAATTGAAAAACCGTCATTTATACTATTTAAACCTTCATTCTGAGACTTGTAATATCTTCTTTAATTCTGTTGCTGTCAAAAACTACTGCATGACTTTTATTTAATTCTTTATTTGATTTGTATGTGCGGGGTTCTGTCATGCTAATCCAACTGTTCCAACAGACGCGCTGTATGATAGCCCTGATGAACGGCATCAATAATCTTTCCTGGCTTGACATTGTCACCAATGGTTATTACCTGTTTAATTTTCCCTCGCAGCTGTTCTTCCATATTCCTGTTAGAAACATAACCTACAGCGATTACAAGGGTATCACAGGGAATTGTCTGCTTTTCACCACCCTTTTCTACTGTAACTTCACCTTCCTGCCCTTTTACCATACGGGTAGCAGTTAATATTTTTATATTTGATTCCGCAATCAGCTTGCGCAAGGCCTGATCATTATTAAGTGCATGTTTTACCGTCAGCAGAATATCGTCCAGCTCTTCCACTATAGTCACCTCTTTACCTTGACCATCCAAATGAAGTGCTGCCTCACATCCAACAAGGCCACCCCCCAGCACCACAACTTTGTCACCGGTACATGTACCTGCTTTAAGCATAGCTGTAGATTCTACCACATGAAGTTTATCAAGCCCTTCTATTTCTGGAATTATTGGATTGCTGCCGGCAGCAAGGATAACCGTATCAGGCTTACGTTTGATAATATCTTCCACAGTGGCTTCCTTATTCAGTTTCACTTTTATATCGTTCTTGCTTATTTGTCTGCGCAAATATTCCACATATCTTTTTACCGGCACCTTGAAGTCCGGCGCGCCTGCGGCAATGATTGTCCCTCCAAGTTCTGCATCCTTTTCCCAAAGCTCCACCTTAAAACCCCGCTGAGCTGCCGTAATAGCCGCCGTAGCACCCCCTGGGCCGCTGCCTATAACCAGGACATCTTTTTTCTCTCTTGCGGGAGTAAGCTCATAATCCTTCTCCATACCGCACAGAGGATTTACAGCGCATGTGGTATGTCTGTTCAGCATTATAACGTAAATACACTCATTGCATCCGATACACGGGCATATATCTTCCGCATCTCCCCTTTTAACCTTGTTAGGCCAATGAGGATCTGTAAGCGAAGGATGACCATGAAGAATAAAGTCGGCAATTCCTTCCTCTATTACTTTTTGTGCTAAATCGGGATCAGCTAATTTCCCCTGAACAATCAACGGTGTTTTGATTCCGGCTTTCTTGGCGGCTTCGGCAACAAACAGCTGATTTCCCTCCTTTTGATAAACAGTGGTTACGGCATTGTACCAACACTCGTAAGTTCCATAGTCCAGATGAAAGGCCGCAAACCCCTTATCATCCAGATTTTTCAGAATTTCTATACCTTCCTCAAGTTCACGTCCGCCCTCAAAACCATGAACTGGCGTCAGCTTGATAATTATAGGCAAATCCGGGCCACAATACTTGCGCACAGAATCCTTAATCTCGTAAACTATGCGTAATCTGTTTTCCAGGCTGCCGCCATACTCATCCTCACGTTTATTCCAAACGTCAGAAATAAACTGATCTATCAGATATCCGCCATATGCGTGTATTTCAATAAAATCTACTCCCGCATTCTTGGCCAGGAGTGATGCCTTACCAAATTCATCAACCAGAAATTTAATTTCATCTACTGTATAGGCTTCGCACATAATATTAGGATTCCAGAAATAAGGCACTTTACTTGATGATTTAGGTATTAAATCCAGATATGGAATACCAACCCGGCCTAATCCTAAAGAGAGCTGTGAACATACTTTTGCACCGTACTGATGTACCTTTTCACATATTATATTTAATCTTGTACCATGATGTGAATCCTGAAGGATATTGGGAAATGGTGATGGTTCAAATTTTGAACTCACCTTTGTTGCAGTCGGATAAATTAATCCATATCCGCCTTTGGCCCTTTCGACATAGTATTCTATTTGTCTGTCTGAGTACCCGCCGTCAGCATCTGTGTGACCAAAGCCCATAGGCCCCATACCCAACCGGTTCTTTAGCTCCACGCCGCCTATTATATTCTTTTCAAATAATTTTGCCATATACTCTACCTCCCTTCAAATTATGATTACCTAAATATACCTGAATAATTCAAGAATCTGTATAAGTTTTTCAGGCTATTAATGATGAAATCCCCATTGTATTCCAAAGTGTATGAAAATAATTTAAATATAGATTACCTGCTAACGCTATCTGATTTTCCGGAGAACTTGACAAACGCCAAAGCCGTTGCTATAATTGCAAAGTACCATGTTTGCGGACATGGCGGAATTGGCAGACGCACTAGATTTAGGATCTAGCGGGAAACCGTGGGGGTTCAAGTCCCTTTGTCCGCACCAGGCGGGTTATAATTATTATGGTTATAACCCGCTTTTTGAATAATACTGTTCTAAGCGCATAATTCCCGAATAATTCAATATAGGTCTAATAACAAGAAATAATAGTAATAAATGCTTATTTATATATATTAAAGGATGTAATAAGATAGTTTTGAAGATATCATAATTATAAAAGGGGATTATTTATGGGAGCTTATGGCAGTCCGGAATTGTCATATATAACTCATAATTTTAAGAAATGTAGACGGTGCAGTAACGAGTTTTTTGCAAATGCTGCCGTATGTCCAAAGTGTGGTAAGAGGACAAAAAACGCTGTCCTAAGTACTGTTACAAAACTATTTAGACTGATGTTCAAAACTATTTCCATAATAATTAAAATCGCTGTCTATATAATAGTGTTCTTAATCATTTTTGTATCACTAATAAGAAAATTTGATGGTTTATTTATTTAATAAATTATTGTTATTAATAATAAAGTTATCACAGTATCAGATGTTATTTAATCTGGGTCTTCTAATACTTCTTCCTGCGAATAGCACGCCTTTGTTTTTTCGCCTTTTGTTTAGCAACAAAAAAATTAAGAATCCTCTCCTGTTCATCTATTAATCTTGAAACTGCTAAAACGAAAGATTGAATTTCCTTCTCTTTCGAAAGTAGCTTAAAAACTCTTGCGACAGCAGAAACAAAAGTTTCATCCAATGTAGCTTCTTTTGCTAAGGGACACATTGGAATTGCCCGGGGGTCAATTTTTATGCTCATAACTCCACTACGGGTCATGTATGGAGTTAAAGGAAAAATCCTGCACGCCAATGGTCTCAATTCACGTTGGCATTTATCTGAACATATTGCTATTAACACCGGCTTATTGTCGCCATAGGTAAAATCCGATACTTCAATCTTTAGCCAGGATGGAAGTTCAGTGAACATAATTTCTTCACCGGGAAAAAGGTACATCCCTGCATCTTCATCCGGCGATTGACAGCAAGCCTTTCCGCATAGTTCTCCGCAGTCTGATTGAAGTGGAGTGACTTTGTCAAGTATATTATAGACTTTTTCATATAGTTCCCGTTTTATCATTTAACACTCTCTCATTAATCGTTTTATATACTCTTAAGAAAATCAAGAATGGCAGGTGTTGACGGAGGGCATCCTCCTATGTTTTTGTCTACTCCCGAGGTGCATTTTCCTATACCTAGCCCGTCACACTCCTGAGCTTTGTATCCCTGCCCAATAAAAATTGGATTATTCTTAAATTGATGTAATAATCCTTCGTCATCAAGCCTTGCCAGAGCCTGGATTAAATTAGCATAGCATGCCGAACATGCGTCTTTTTCATTTACATATTGTGAAAGCCTCTGTACTTTTCTTGAGGGGGATGGTTTTGCTATGCTTTCATCCTTATCAAGTACAATAATATCAGCATTTTCAATATCTGCGCTTCCAACCCCTATTTCTTCAGCTATTTTTATATAATTAACATCATATGGCCTATACCCCATATTTGACGCAATATATGAATCCATCAGCACAGGGTCGGTACCGCAAAAAATACGGTTCATTTGCACAGGATTCCCACCTTCTTCAAAATCAAGGTCTCCACATATACCATCAACCAAAACGAAATCCTGCTTTATTATCTTATTCAGATAAGCAATGGGCCTGTGAAGCCCCCTGGTATGAAAATTACGCTTTTCTCTGTCAGAAATACATCCTTTCATATTTTTGAGAGCTCCTGTCACCAATGTCTGACAGTGACCCTTTAGTACCGGTACATTAATAATAAAATCCAGCGAGAGCACCTTGTCGCTTACTTCCATCTTCATCCCATTAAAAGTCTTCATTGTATATGTATCCTGCTTAATATCAAAAAGCGGAACATTGTATTTTTTAGATATGTCCTGGTATCCACAGACTTTGAATGCCCTATTAGTACTGTCTCCAATCCATGAGCTCTCTAAAATAACAAGATTATCATGTTGATACTCTTTCAGATATTCTATCAGTGCTGACACAATAATCGGAGATGTTGTGGCTCCCGAAGATGAAGGTTTAGCCACCACCAGGTTTGGCTTTATTCCTATATAGGAGCCCTTTGGTATCATTTTCTCCAGTTCTGCCTTTCTGAGAACATCTATTGTCATTTTCCATAAATTCTGGCCATAAGTTGTTATTATTCTGTTATTCATTGCTTTCTCCCGAGATTTAATTCACTGATATTGATTATATCAAAGTTTTCGGGTATCTTGCCAGTCTGCAGGCTACCATGTGCATCCAGAATAAATGATAAAGATTATAAGGGGTTATACATAAGACGGTCTTCGTAAAATATTTATTGAAAGGGCTTAAATAGTATAGATTCCATATTTTATTAATTGATAATTGTTATGTCACTGTGTTAACTTAGTAATAGTGAGTTAATTATAAGGGGGGCATTTTATATGAATGAGAAAAATACTACAAGCCGATTTCGCAATCTGGTCAACTCTACCATCAGAAAATTTACCGAACTTAATGTACATAGTAAGTTGATGTTAAAAATAGGTACTATAGTATTTTTGGCTTTCCTCTTACTGGCTCTTTTTATTACTGTCTCTTTTATGGCCGGTTTTTCATTCTTTGGCGGTCAGATCAAAATAATCGAGTGGATTGTAATCTATTCCTTCAGATTTTGGGTTATGTTAATTTTTGGTTCACTAATACTGGATATATTAATTAAGCGTTAAAAATAGCGCATGCTTACCTAAACATGCGCTATTTTTTAATCGGAAAAACTATTAAAATATCCTTGTATATATACTATTGGAGTACCTTTGTCTCCGCTTCCCGAGGTTAAATCGCTCAAAGAACCGATCAGATCGGTCAGTCTCCTTGGAGTAGTACCTATAGACTCCATTTCACCCACAAGGTTGTCCTTCTTGTAATTAATAAATCCGGATATAGCTTTTTTAAGCTCGTCACCCTTAAGGTCGGCAAAATTATTGTCTGCCAGATATTTAAGTTTTATTTCATTTGGAGTACCTTCAAGCCCCCTGGTATATCCCGGGGATACCACCGGATCAGCCAGCTCCCATATTTTCCCTACAGGATCCTTAAAAGCACCGTCACCATAAACCATAACCTCAATTGTCTTTCCTGTCTTTTCCTTTATAATGCTCTGAATCCTTTCTACAAGTTCCTGACAATCCCGGGGAAACAATTTGACAGTATCTTCTGTAGCCTTGTTGGACCCCAAAAGACCATAGTCGGAATTATATCCGCTGCCATCCACAGAGCACGCCAGTATATCCTCCAAACCATATACTTTTTCCCCACCATTTGCTTTTACAATTCTTTTTGTACGCTTTCTTGTATGAATATCACAACAAAGAACATTTTTTGTATAATTCAATATTGTCTTTGGATTGTTGGAGAAAATCACTTCGCACTCGCAACCCTTTCCTTCTACAAGGGTTTTATAGAAGTCTATATAATCCACACCAGTAAAGGCATGTTTGTGGTATCCAAATATATCTCTGTACTCTTTTTCTGTAAAAACATCGGTCCAGGGATTCACTCCCTTTTCATCCATGAGTTCAGCATCTATAAGATGATTGCCTACTTCATCAGCAGGATAACTAAGCATCAGAACTATTTTTTTTACTCCTTGAGCAATACCGCTCAGACATACGGCAAAGCGGTTTCTGCTTAGAATAGGAAAAATGACCCCCAGCGTATCATTCCCGAACTTTGCTTTAATATCCTTTGCAATCGCATCAATATGGGCATAATTACCCTGAGCCCGGGCAACCACTGATTCGGTTATTGCTAAAATATCTCTGTCCTTTATTTCAAAGCCCTCTAGTTTAGATGCTCTTAAAACCGTTTCTGATGCAATTTGCGCTATGTCATCTCCTTGCATAATAATCGGTGTGCGAAGCCCTCGGGAAACAGTTCCCACAATTCTTTCCATATAGCAATTCCTCCGTACCAATGAACTACATTTGTATTATACAGATAAATATGATATAAGTAAAATCAATAAGACTAATATTCTGTATAAGGAAGTGTTATGGCTTGATAAAACTAGATTCATACCGGGTTTTTTGTTTAGTGGCCAAACATCAGAGTTTTTCAAAAGCTGCAAAAGCTCTTTATGCAACACAGCCTGCCATCAGTCAGACAATCATGAATCTGGAAAGCGAACTTGGAACACGTCTTTTTACCAGAACTTCAAAAGGAGTTAAGTTAACAACCGATGGGCAGCTTCTTTATGAATATGTAAGCTCTGCAATAAATCTTATAGAAGTCGGAGAAAAGAAGCTGGCAGAAGCACGGGGTTTACTTTCAGGAGAGATGAAAATAGGTGTCGGTGATACTATCTCCAGATATTATTTATTGCCATTCCTTGAAAAGTTTAATCAAGCCTCGCCTAATATAAAGCTAAAAATTATAAACAGAACAACTATGGAATTATGTAATCTGTTAAAGTCGGGAGAAATTGATATTGCTCTTTGTAATCTGCCAGTAAAGGACCCTGCTCTGGAAATTGTAAAATGCCTGGATATTCATGACATTTTCGTTTGCGGGGAAAAATACAGGAACTTGAGTTTAAAACGTAATTCCTTGGATGATATAATGAATTACCCGTTGATATTCCTTGAACGGATGTCAAATTCAAGGCAATATGTTGAGAGGTATATAGCCTCAAAAGGAATAAAACTGCAACCTGAAATTGAGCTGGGTTCTCATGACTTGCTTCTGGAATTTGCCAGATTTAATTTTGGGATAGCATGCGTAATAGAAGAGTTTTCACAAGATTATCTGAACAGTAAAAAGCTCTATAGATTATTACTCGATGACGAAATACCTAAGCGGTCCATAGGCTTTTGTTTTTTAAGAAGTGTTTCTCTTTCGGCTGCCGCAAAGAGGCTTATGGAGATCACACAAGCAGCATCCCCACTGTAGTACTGCGTCAGCGAGCACGACTAGAAACTGGATGTTGGAGATGGAGCGCTAAATCGCAGCAGTCTACAGCCGCTCCCTTGTTTAACGCAAAAAGATCCTTCGACTCCGCTATCGCTGCAGTCAGGAATAGGGAATACTGCACAATCATCAGGATGACTGTCTCGTAAAAATGACATATAGCTTTTTCTTAATTTATTGTTACATAATCCAGATTAGATACTATCTCGATCCAGGTTTGTCCACGGTTAAGAACAAGAGGCTTTCCATCCTCAGTGGTGTATTCTGTTTGTGCATCTCTTTCAGACTTTGACCATTTTATAGGGATTGACTTGCCTCCAGTGATATAAAATCCATCACCGCTGCCTATATTTTTAAGGTTCCTTCTTCCGTATGTATCCCCCTCAATTACCGGAGAGGACATTTTTAGCACAATTATATTTGCGGTTTTAACCTGCTCATTTGTATTGCGCTCTATATGGGGTTTCCCCATCCTGAACCGTTCATATAGATTTGTCTCCGGATTATATATAAATCCGCAGTTGCTGCTCCCCTTTGATGAATGGAACTTTATTGAGATATCCTCAGCCGCAGTTCCGTTTTCATGTACCGTAAACTCTTCATGATAAGTAAAAGGAAATGCTTTTTTAGGCTCGGTCCTGTATTTTTTGTCAGAAACAAATTTTTCTATTCTTTCCCTGGAGGTATATGAATCCTGCCAATTGTATATATCAGTCGTAAGATCCCAAAAAGCAGAGCCATGAACCTGATAATCAATATTCTGAATTTTTAGCTTTGGAATATCTTTATATGCATATGTACTGCCACCGGCATGTGTATAAATTGCGTCATGTTCCAGGACATAGTCCAGAAAATAGTGGCGTGAACTTCTTACAGGGCCCACCATGTCAGGTATTGTTCCCCAGAAAAGGGCCATATATCGGGTGATATTGTATTCAACTAGTATTTCATAGATAATTTGTGCCTGACTGATCCCACCCTGAGGCAATACTTTGTCTCCCTGGTTATCTATCATTACCGCTACAGGTCTTATGGATGAGTCCGGTATTATGAAATCCGGATTAAAAATTGGGGGTTCAGTTGGCAAAACAGGCTCTGGTGTTATGACAGGTGTTGGCGAAGGTGTTTCTGTAATGGTGGCAACCGGTTCTACGGTTGCCTCACCACAGGCAGAGGCAAATAAAAGCACTCCGGATAGAATAAACAATAAAATAGTTTTCTTAATCATAGCCTAGTGCCACCTCATTTTTCTTCAGTAGATACAAAGCTGTTAATTAGAGGTCTTCATCCTCATCTTCATAGTCAATTTGATCCTGAAATGCTTCGAATGCTTTTTCAAGTTCGTCATCATCCTCAACGGGAACTAAATACTCTTCGTCGCCGGTCTTTTCGATTTTCATAATGATGACTTCTGCTCCGCATTCATCACAATCCTCTGAGTCACAGCCGCAATTGTCTTCATCCAATGGCAGCAATACAACATACTCATTGTCATCAACTAATACAGTGTCAAGGTATTCGCATTTGATGGAATCACCATTTTCGCCGGTCAATTCAATAATTTCATTTTCGTATTCCATATTGTTTTCTCCTTTCGAGTTAACAAAGATACCTATTTTAAAGAATCCAGATATCCTTGCAAAATAAAAGCAGCTGCCATTTGGTCAATTCTGCTCTTTTGATTTTTTGCAACAATACCCAAATCATGCATAGCCCGTTGAGCCATAACCGTAGTCAGTCTCTCATCCCATGGTACTATCTTCGAGCCGGGCAGTTCATCTTCCAGAAACCTCATAAACTCTCTGGTTTTAATCTCCCGCGGACCTGCAGTACCATCCATATTACGTGGGATGCCAACCACAATTGCCTCGCAATTATAACCCTCAAAAATCTCCCTGATTCGTTGAAGTGGTTTTTGAATATCCTTCTTCCACTTTATTGTCTCCAGCATTTGTGCTGTTAATCCTAAAGGATCGCTAATTGCAACACCTATTCTGGCATCGCCATAGTCAATACATAATATGCGCATTTATTGCTCCATTTATTTAGTTTTAATATTTAAAAAGCAGGGACTTTTCGCCCCTGCATCAATAATAACCTATACTTTTTTAAAAAGCAATAAAATACTATTTAAATTCAATCATTGTTTCTTCCCAAATATCCGGAGCCTCATAACCAAGCAGATTTACAATAGTTGAAGCTATGTTTGCCAAGCCGAATTCCTTGTCCTTAAGCCGGTATTTCCCGGAGTTTTTCGTATCATAAATAATAAAAGGAACTTTACTCAATGTATGACTGGTTTTTGCCTTGATCCTGCCATTGCAGTCAACCTTTGCTTTACCTGTCTTTTTATCTGTCTCATACATTTCATCAGCATTTCCATGATCTGCAGTAATTATCAAAACTCCGTTTAGTTTTTCAATTACCGGAATCAATCTTCCCAAACAAAGATCCACTGTTTCTACTCCAATCTTTGCTGCCTGATAAACGCCGGTATGACCTACCATATCACCGTTAGCCAGATTCATTCTGGCAAATTTATAATTACCGGTACCTATCAGCTCAATGACTTTGTCGGTTATTTCTGCGGCCTTCATCCATGGTCTTTGTTCAAAGGGTATTATGTCTGAAGGGACTTCATAGTAGGTTTCTAATACATCGCTGAACTTACCCGAATTATTCCCATTCCAGAAATAAGTAACATGACCAAACTTTTGTGTCTCAGATACCGCCAATTGGCTGATTCCCGCCTTAACAAGGTACTCACCCATAGTATGCTTAATAGAGGGAGGATTAACCAGATAACGACTTGGAATATGAAGATCTCCGTCGTATTCCAGCATCCCTGCATAAGTAACTTGAGGCCATCTCTTCCTGTCAAAGTAATTAAATCCGGGATCTTCAAAAGCTTTGGATATCTCAATTGCACGATCTCCTCGGAAGTTAAAGAAGATGACGCTATCTCCGTCCTCAATTGTTCCAACTGGCTTACCATTCTCAGCAATGACAAAAGAAGGTAAATCTTGATCTATTGCTTTTGTTTCTTTTCTGAGAGTTTCAATAGCTTCAGTGGCCGAATTAAATAATCTGCCCTCGCCTAATACATGTGTGTGCCATCCTCGCTCAACCATACTCCAGTTGGCCTCATAGCGGTCCATAGTAATAAACATACGGCCTCCGCCGCTGGCTATTCTGCCATCAAATGACGAATCGTTAAGTTCGCTTAAGAAAGTTTCAAAGGGTGTTACATACTCGAGTGCAGAGGTTTCGCCCACATCTCGTCCGTCCAGCAGAATATGGACACGCACCTTTTTGATACCCTCTTTTTTCGCCTGAACAATCATGGCTTTCAAATGATCGATATGAGAATGAACATTTCCGTCACTGAAAAGCCCTATAAAATGAAGAGTTGAGTTTTTTGACACGCAATTTGAGCGGATTTCTCCCCATCCTTTGGCACTAAAGATTTCTCCGCTTTTTATTGCTTCGGTAACAAGTTTAGCCCCTTGTGCATATATCTGGCCGGCGCCAATTGCGTTATGTCCTACCTCAGAATTGCCCATATCATCATCGCTGGGAAGTCCCACAGCAGTTCCATGAGCCTTTAGTAAAATATTTGGATTCTCTTTCATAAGCTTGTCTAAATTAGGAGTATAAGCGTCCTTTACTGCATTTCCTTCTGTTATTCCAGATATGCCAATCCCATCCATTATCACAAGAAGTATGGGACCATCTGATGGTACAAATCCGTTCTTTTTTAGCATAATTAATCCATACCTTTCTATATTTGTTGCCTTAAAGACATAATACCCCCCGGACAAGTACCGGAGGGCATAATAGCAGCTATCTTACTGATCATGCTTTACAATTTTTTCGAATGCATCAATCTTTAGGCTTGCTCCACCCACCAATCCTCCGTCAATATTAGGCATAGAAAACAGTGCTTTTGCGTTGCCTGCATTGACGCTGCCGCCGTACAGTATACGGGTCTTTTCTGCAACATCATTATCATAAAGTTCAGCAATCAGCTGGCGAATAATGGCACATACTTCTTCTGCCTGTTCATCGGTAGCTGTTTTTCCTGTGCCTATTGCCCAGATTGGTTCATATGCAATAACAAGTTCAGATACCTCTTGGGCACTAAGGCCAAGCAGAGCAACTTTAATCTGGTAGCGAACATGTTCGGCTGTTACACCCTGTTCTCTTTGAGTAAGGGTTTCACCACAGCAGATAATTGGAATCATTCCCGCATCCAGAATAGCTCTTGCCTTTTTATTTATCATTTCATTTGTTTCACCAAAATACTCACGTCTTTCTGAATGTCCTATTATTACATAATCTACTCCTAAATCTTTGAGCATTTCACAAGAAACCTCACCAGTATATGCCCCGCTTGCTTCCCAGTGAACATTTTGCGCAGCTATCTTAATATTTGAGCCCTTGGCGGCTTCAACAGCTCCGGGAATACAAACAAACGGAACTGCCGTAACAACCTCAGAATTACAACCTGTTACAATATCTTTCAAGCCGTTTATAAACTCCACCGCTTCTGTGGGAGTTTTATTCATTTTCCAGTTGCCTGCTGCCATTATTGTACGTTTTGCCATTATATTTATCTTCCTCTCGATTTTTATTTTTTTTCATTAAGAACTGCAATACCTGGAAGCTCTTTTCCTTCTAAGAATTCCAGGGATGCGCCGCCGCCGGTAGAAATATGGGTAATTTTATCAGCAAATCCCAATTGTTCAACTGCCGCAGCAGAATCTCCGCCACCTACTATTGTTATTGCTTCAGAATTGGCCAGAGCTTCTGCAATTTTTTTGGTTCCATTTGCAAATCTCTCCATTTCAAACACACCCATTGGTCCGTTCCAAACTACAGTTTTTGCACCTTTAATAGCATCTGAGAACAATTCTATTGTTTTTTCTCCGATATCCAGTCCCATCCAGCCTTCCGGAATGGAATCAGAGGTTACGGTTTTAGCCTCTGTATTAGCATCGAATTCCTTACCTACTACATTATCAACAGGCAAAAGAAGATTTACATTCTTTTCTTTTGCCTTTTCCAACAGGCTATTAGCTAAATCCACTTTATCCATTTCACAAATTGAGGTGCCCACACCATAGCCTTTAGCCTTGAAAAAGGTATAAGCCATTCCACCGCCTATGATTAATGTGTCAACCTTATCTATAAGATTATCTATAACGCTTATTTTATCAGATACCTTAGCACCGCCCAGGATGGCAACAAAAGGTCTTTCAGGATTATCAAGAGCTTTGCCCATAAAGTCAAGCTCTTTCTTTATCAGGAAACCACATGCAGATGGCAGATAATCAGCCAGGCCTGCTGTAGATGCATGGGCTCTGTGAGCTGTTCCAAATGCATCATTTACATAGATATCAGCCATGCTGGCCAACTCTTTTGCGAAAGCAGGATCGTTTTTTGTCTCTTCCTTGTGGAAACGGACATTTTCCAACATAAGAATCTCACCCTCTTTAAGGGCAGCTGCTTTAGCTTTTGCATCTTCTCCGATAACATCGGCAGCCAAAACAACTTCCTTGCCCAAGAGCTTGCTTAAATGCTCGGCTGCAGGTTTCATGCTGAACTTAGCTTCAAAGCCATTTTTGGGTCTGCCTAAATGGGATACCAGAATCAGCTTTCCGCCATTTTCTATAATATACTGAATAGTGGGAAGAGCACCTTTTATTCTCTTGTCATCAGTGATATTGCCTTCTGCATCCAGCGGAACATTGAAATCAACACGAGCAATAACTCGCTTTCCTTTAACATCCAGATCAGAAACGTTCATTTTATTTTTCATACTCATTAAAAAACAACTCCTTCTGGGGTGATTTTATACTTCGAACTATAAAAATAATGGCTTTCAGCCGTATATATTTTACCTTATTTACATAATAATTTTCAATAAAAAATTGGTAAAGGATTATTCTATTTACCCTTTATTGTATTTATCTGTTGAATCAGTTCATCATATGTAAAGAGCGACCGATAAAGGCCGCTCTTTCTAGTGGTTTATGCCAATTTAACAAGAAATTCTTACTATTGAGCTAAGCTCTTACTTATTATCAACTGTAGCCATATAAGAAATGAGGTCAATAATCTTGTTTGAATATCCCCATTCATTATCATACCAAGATACCAGCTTAACAAAGTTAGAATTCAAAGAAATACCAGCTTTTGCATCAAAGATAGAAGTACGTGCATCACCGATGAAATCAGAAGAAACAACAGCATCCTCGGTGTATCCTAAGATACCTTTAAGTTCGTTTTCAGATGCTTCTTTCACTGCTGCGCATATTTCTTCATAAGATGCAGCTTTTTCCAGACGGCAGGTAAGGTCAACAACAGAAACATTAAGGGTAGGCACTCTAAATGCCATACCTGTCAATTTTCCGTTAAGTGAAGGGATTACCTTGCCAACTGCTTTTGCAGCACCGGTTGAAGAAGGAATAATGTTGCCTGCTGCAGCACGTCCGCCTCTCCAGTCCTTCTTGGAAGGGCCGTCAACTGTCTTCTGTGTAGCTGTAGTAGCATGAACAGTGGTCATAAGACCTTCAACAATTCCGAATTTGTCATGAATAACCTTGGCGAGAGGAGCCAAGCAGTTTGTTGTACAAGAAGCATTAGATACAACATTCATATCCGGTGTATATTTGTCCTGGTTAACGCCCATTACGAACATAGGAGCATCAGCAGAAGGAGCTGAGATAACTACCTTCTTGGCGCCTCCCTTAAAATGTGCACTGGCTTTTTCAGTTTTTGTAAACAAACCTGTTGCCTCAATAACATATTCAGCACCGCAATCCTTCCAGGGAATTTCTTCCGGATTCATGCAAGCATAAATACTGATTTCTTTGCCGTTAACAACAAGTTTGTCTCCTTTAACTTCTATTTCGCCATCAAATTGGCCATGAATAGTATCATACTTAAGCATATACTTCATGTACTCAGGGTCGATAAAAGGATCATTGATTCCCACCACTTCTACATTTGGATTATTTACTGCAGCTCTGAATGCCAGGCGGCCTATTCTTCCAAACCCGTTAATTCCAATTTTTACTGTCATATAATTACCTCCTAAAAAATCTTACTATAGAAAATTGTTAACAAAATCACAAATTCCTCATGATATTCTATAATAAATAGTTATTATTTTCAAGGACTTTAGAAAATTTTGTTTTTTTCCTTCTCTTTTTTCTGTCTCATACATTCATATATCAATATTGATGCCGCAGCCGAAGCATTAAACGACTCTGCGTTTCCCGGCATAGGAATCATTACATTAATATCTGCCAACTCTAATACATTGTCCGAAAGGCCATTGCCTTCATTGCCTATAATAATTGCCACCTTTTCCGACATATCGGCCTGCCAGCATGGTAAGGCGTCTCTTATATGCGCAGCAGCAAGAAGAATATTTTTTGATTTCAGTTTAAACAGAGCCTGGCTAAAATCTTCCTCAATAATTACCGGAATATGAAACATCGAACCCATTGTGGCCCGGATTACCTTAGGGTTATATGGATCGGCACTATCTTTGGACAATAGTACTGCATCAAAACCACAGGCATCTGCGGAACGAATAATGGTACCTAAATTTCCGGGATCCTGAATATTCTCCAGAGCTATAATTCGCTTAACTCTCTCATAGATCTCCTTATTATTATAAACAGGCATCTCGGCCACTGCCAAAATTCCTTGCGGGGATTCGGTTTTGCTGATGCGGCTAAAAAGCGCATCAGGGACTTGCACCGCTTTTATATTTGACATTTGAGAAAGAAATAATTCTTCTTTCTGAAAAAAGTTATCGGATATAATAAAATATCTTATTATGGCTCCAGAATTCAATGCATCCTTTACGAGCCGGTAGCCTTCAAGTAATATGGCTTGAGCAGCCGTTCTGCCTTTTTTACTACTAAGACTTCTGACCTCTTTTATTATTTGATTTGATATAGAAGTAATTCTAATCCTGTCAGCCACATTATTCCTCCCGGATATACGAATAAAGTCCCTCCACATTCTTGTGAGGGACTTATTAACCGGGCGAGTTTAATCCCCGCCAAAAAATAACTATTTTACCTTTTCGACCAGCATCTTGAAACCATTAGCATCATTAACAGCCATATCAGCAAGTACTTTTCTGTTTAGATTAATACCTGCTTTTTTAAGAGCATGCATAAATTTGCTGTAGGACAAGCCGTTCATGCGAGCTGCAGCATTGATACGTGCAATCCAAAGTTTTCTGAATTCACGCTTCTTTTGCTTTCTGTCTCTATATGCGTAGCTTAACGATTTCATAACTGCTTCGTTAGCTGTTCTGTAAAGCTTGCTTTTTGCTCCAAAATAGCCTTTCGCAAGCTTGAGGGTTTTTTTATGTCTTGCGCGCGTACGCAAAGCACCTTTTACTCGTGCCATTTCCTAACACCTCTTTCCTCTTTTTATGCGTAGGGCAACATCTGCTTCACTATATCAGCGTTAGCATCGGATGCAACCAATCTTTTGCGAAGCTGTCTTTTCCTTTTCGTTGACTTCTTCGTCAATATATGATTTTTATAACCCTGACTTCTTTTTACTTTTCCAGTGGCAGTAATTTTAAATCTCTTTTTTGAGCCGCTGTGGGTTTTAAGCTTTGCCATATAGCTAACCTCCCTCTATTATTTATTTTTTATGAGGAACTAATATCATGGACATTGACCGGCCTTCCATAGAAGGTGGCCTATCCACTTTTCCATATTCCTTGACGGTATCTGCAAATTTCTGCATTACTTCTCTTCCCAGAGCAGAATATGCTATTTCGCGCCCTCTGAAGCGAATAGATACCTTTACTTTGTCTCCATCTTCAAGGAATTTAATGGCATTTTTAGCTTTAAAGCTGAAGTCATGATCCTCAATTTTTGCTGAGAGTCTGATTTCCTTGACTTCAATAATAGTTTGCTTTTTCTTGGCTTCCTTCTCTCTCTTGTTTCGCTCATAAAGGTACTTTCCGTAGTCCATTATTTTGCAGACAGGCGGATTCGCATTGGGAGATATCTTTACCAGATCCAATTCCCTTTCGTTTGCCTTTAATTGTGCCTCTTTTGCTGAGAAAACTCCCAACATGGTCCCGTCCGAATCAATCAAACGTACTTCCTTATCACGAATCGCTGAATTGATCTGTACTTGGTCCTTACTAATATAAAACACCTCCGAATATAAATAAAACAGGTAAAGCTTATACTTCACCTGTTATGAACGCCAACATGCGAATCTGTACCAGATAACGCTATTGACCCGCCAGCTTGCGCCAAACAAGGTGAGAAGCATCGCTTCTGCTTGATTACCTATAATACTATACAGCATGATATAAATCATGTCAAGAAATTTGATAAAATAATTTAATTAAATTATTTGACTATAAAAGCATACCACACAATCAGAAACATTAGTACTGTAATTAATAATGCCGCATCAGCACTGATACCCGTCAGATTAATCTTGCCAATGTTTCCGCTCCTTGATTTATCGAATCTGCGAAAATACTTAAACAGCCGAGCCCTCAGGTTTCCGGATGCTCTGCCTGCAGTTGCAACTATTGAGCCATACCACTCAGCTCCTCGCCTCCAAATAAACAAAATACTCATGCCTGTCAGTTTTCCAATGCCTTCCAATGTCAGCCAGGCAGGAATATGCCAATGAAATGCTCCGCTTCTGAATCCCAGCCAACATGTTAAACCTCCGATTGCTAAGGTAATAATCATACTTAAAACATCACTCGGATTCCAAAAAGAGAGACTCTCCAAAGTAGCTGCAGCATTTTTCATACCCAAAACCTGTGCCGCCGGAGCTGCAGCAATACTGGCGAAAATTTCAGGCTTAAACCCAATTACTATCATAACAGCTGCAAGTAAACCCATAGCTAAATTCATTCCAAATGATTTATTCTCATTGACTTTAACTTTAGCAGGCTTTCCCAGGAATATTAAATAATAAAGTTTAATAAATGACGTAGCCGTTCCGACTCCCACTAGTAAAAACAACCGTTCACTCCATATAATCCATTGCGGTCCATTTTCTGCAGCGTGACTTACAGCATGGTGGAGCAGAGTCTTACTGGCATAACCATTTAGCCCGGGTGCGCCAGTAATACCCAAAACCGCTATTAACATAAATAAAGCTGTCAGAGGAAAACGCCGCCAGAGCCCTCCCAGTTTATATAAATTGGTTTCATTGGTACCAATATAGATGATACCTACACCCAAAAAGAGTGCTGCTTTAAACAAGGTATGGTTGACAATATGATAGATGGAGCCAATAAGACCAAGGCCTCCATCTGGTCCCAGATAAAGTCCAATCCCCAAACCCAGGATAATGTATCCTATTTGGCTTATACTATGATATGCCAAAAGCCGTTTGGCATCACTCTGGACTAAAGCTGCCAAAACTCCCACCAACATAGTACAGGTACCAAGAACAGCAAGACCTGATCCTAACCAGGAAACCCCTCCCTGCAAATATGTACCCCAGCCGGCAAACTCACCGACTCTAATAAGCCCGTATGCTCCCACCTTAATAAGTAATCCCGATAAAAGCGCACTTCCGGGAGCAGGGGCCACCGAGTGTGCATGAGGCAACCACAGGTGTAACGGCACCATGCCTGCCTTGATTCCAAATCCTATAATTAGCAGAACAATACTCCAGGTAAATGCTTTAGAATTCAGAGGATTAACCGGCCCTGATCCTATAATGGGCATAATATCGGTGGCTGTGCCCATAAAGACTATTCCCAAAGCCAGAAAAAGTCCACCAACGATACTATAGAATAAGTAAAAATACCCCGCCCTTATTGCCTCTTTATTTCCTCTGTGAATAACCCAGAAGAAGGATGAAACAGTCATAAGCTCAAAGAAAAGTAATAAAGTAAATAAGTCGCCTGCCAGGAAAACTCCCAGGACCGCCGATAAAGTTAATAAGGAACATAATTCAAAGACTTTGGTTCTGCCTTCCTGCTCCATATATTCAGGCACATATATAGAAACCACAGACCAAATAAAACCAGCCGCCAGCACAAAAATAGCAGACAGGCTGTCAGCATGGAAATTCGGCGCAACAGGCCCTGGAAGAGGGACTGTATAGTTTAATGGAATTCCTTCAAAAACACTTTGCAGGCCGCAAACTCCAAAAACCAGAACAACAGCACTGGTAATCAAAGGTATATTTATGAATCTGCCCCTCTTAAAAAGGAGAAACAGCACTCCTATAAGAGGAATAACAGGAAGAATTGCAAGTATCAAAGTTTTGACCCCCTTTAATTAATAAAACCAATTTACAACTGCCTCAACCCCGGGCCAGATTATACCCGGCATAAGACCAATAAAAAGTGCAATCATTACCAGAGCCAGAGTTGGAGCAAGCATAAGTGAAACCCTGCTTCCCTTTTCTTCGCATGTTTTTGTACTCACTCTATTAAATGCATTAACAATAGCCGGGACAAAACATATTGCATTTAGTATTCCGCTAATAATTAAAACTACAGCAAGAGGCCATTTTCCTGCTTCTACACTGCCTTTCATCAGGTAATACTTTCCCCAGAAAGTATTAAGGGGTAACATTCCGATCATTCCCATTGTTGCAATACTGAAGGCTGCCATTGTTTTAGGAAGCAACCTGCCAATCCCCCCAATTTTACTTACCTTAATCACACCGGTCTGTTCAGAAATAATGCCAGCACAAAAGAAAAGAGTGATTTTTAGTGTAGAATAGCTTATCATATGGAATATTGCACCAGCCAGCCCCCAGGCGTTAAGTGTAAAAGCACCCAGAAGAATATAGGAAAGGTGGCTTACAGTTTGATAAGCCAGCCGCCGTTTTAATACATCCTGTCGTGCAGCTATAACAATTCCGGCCACGATAGTTATGGCCGCAGTCCAGGGAAGTATGTATCTTATTTCCAATTGTCCAATAAGCTCATGTCCGAACACGGAATAAACAGTTCGCAAAATCCCGTAAACGCCGGAATAAACTACTGCCACAGCATGCAGAAGGGCGCTGACCGGAGTGGGAGCTGCCATTGCAGCCGGCAGCCACCTGTGTAACGGCATTATTGCCGCTTTAACACCAAACCCTCCAATAAATAGCATTAAGAGCCAGTTAAGTCCTGGACCCAATGAATTTGCCAACATTGGCCCACTGGAAAAATCCAGCTTTCCGGACCAGGCATAGGTAAATATAATGGCAATTAAGATTGCCCCTGCCCCGGAAAGACTATACAGTATATATTTCGTCCCGGCTTTCATGGCCTCAGCACTTCGCTCATGAATCACCAGGGGATAAGTCGCAAATGTCAATAGCTCATAAAACAGGTATAGTGCTACGAGATTGCCTGAAAATGCTACTCCCAGGGTCATAGTTAAAGACATAAGAAAAAAAGTGAAGAAAGTTCGCTGTTTATGCTTTCCTGCCATATATCCAAAAGAATACACTGCGGTAAAAAGCCATAAAGTAGAAGCAATAAGTCCGAAAACTGCGCCTAATGGATCAGGATCAATGCTAAAAGCCAACCCCCCCAATTCACCAGCCACTCTGACTCTTTCTCCCGCAAATACCTTCAAAGCTGTATGCCAGGTAAAAAATGCACTGGATGCAGCAAATAATAAAACTATATAGTTACGCAGACGATTTTTGGTCTCTGGTATCATGGCTACAACAAGACCACCAACTGCACCACTAAATAAAGCTATAACAAGACTAAGCAACCTCTAATCCTCCTTAAGCTCCTTTAAGAGCCACATCTTACTTACATTATCTAAATAATTTGCTCCTACCGGAGCACCAACAGCTCAGCGGCAGCTCTGTTAGCAAGCTCCAGAAATGGCCCTGGCACTACACCCAACACCACGATTACCGCTGACAACAGAATAAGAGCCAGCTTTTGCGGAAGATTTGGATCCTTCCAATCTTTCTCCGGAGCAGTTTCAAAATAGGCAATACGTATAACCGGAAAAAGATAAGCCCCACAGAGTACACTCCCTGCAATAATTACACTAATCGGAAGTATACTCCCTGATTCCATGCTTCCCTGAAGAAGGTTCCATTTTCCTACGAAACCTGAAAACAGTGGTATACCTGTCAGTCCCAAACTGCTGACAGTAAAGGCAGCAGCTGTTATTGGCATTTTTCTGCCAATACCCGAAAGATCTTTTATCTCCTTTTTGCCTGTCGCAGTCTGCATAGCTGCTGCTGACAAAAACAGGGTGGATTTAATTACTGCGTGACTGGCAAGATAAAATAGTGCGCCAGCCAAACCCCTAGTATTTAAAAGCCCAAAGCCTAAGAAGATATAGCCTACCTGAGCCACTGTTGAAAAAGCAAGTCTCCTCTTAAGCTCTTTTTGTGTTAAAGCAGATATGGAACCGGCAATAATTGCAACCATGCCAACCAGTACCAATATTTTGTGTACTGAGTATGCCTGCATTAAAGTTTGACCAAAAACATTATATAAAACTTTTAACAGACAGATTATATAGCCTTTGACAGCAAGTCCGGACAAAATAGCACTGGCAGGAGACGGGGCAACAGAATGTGCATCCGGCAGCCAGACATGTAATGGAAAGAGCGCTGATTTTACCCCGAAACCAACTAACATAAAGCTAAAAGCCATCCAGACCACACGGGGATTATTCTGCCATATTATGCTAAGTTCGCGAGATGCGAATTCCATATTTAAATGTCCGGTAATGATATATATAAAACCGATTCCGCCCATAACAAGGCAAGAACCCAGTGTTGCCAGTATCAAATATGTGAAGGTTGCCTTAGCCGCCCTAGGATGATTTCTGGCACTTACTAGCCCGCAGCAGCTTAAAGTAGCTACTTCCACTAAAACATAAACATTAAAGAGGTCATTAGTCAGCGCCATTCCGGCCAATGCTCCCACCAACAGCAGATAGAGTACATAAAACCTGGCGATCCGCTCTTTTCCCCCCACCTCATGGGTCAGATTACCTCTGGCAAAAAGCGCTACCGGCAGGCTTACAATAGCTATAGTTAGCAGGAAAAATGTCCCTAAGCTACCCACCTTCAGCTCTATACCCCACGGAGCCGGCCATCCACCCATCTGATATATTATAGGAATATCTTTTCGAAACAAAACAATTGAAGCCAGATAACATATCCCCAAAAGCATCAATACTTCAACTGATAAAACCAAGTTTTCTACCAGTCTCTTTCTTTTTGCCAAGGTTGGCAAAACAAAAGCAACAAACAGAGGAGCAATAATTATAAATACCGGTAGGTTAGTTGAAATTGCTGATATCACTTATTCCGACACCTCGTTTCCCATCTTGTATATCCGACGGAGATCGGTAGTGCCGTAGGAGCGGTATAACCTAAGGATTAATGCTAAAGCAAATGCTGTCACACTGACACTAACAACAATTCCGGTCAGCATCAAAGCAGATGGCAGCGGATTAATGAAAAGTGTCTGGGGATTGTTGCCATTTAGAATAGGCACATAACCACCACGAATATTTCCCGCCGCAACAAACATAAGGAAAACAGCGCTTTCCATAATATTAATTCCAATCAGTTTCTTGAACAGGTTAGATCGTGTCAGCACAGTTAGTGCTCCGATTGCAAATAAAATAAAAGCAGCGAAATATGGATAATTTATAATTAATTTTTTTATTACTTCACTCATTATTCTTCCTCCATCATAGTAAAAAACAAAGTCACCATAGTACTGGCTACCCTTATACCAACACCAAAGCCTATAAAAGAAATCAATCCTCCTGAATTAAGGGTTCCAGGCACTCCCAGGTCAACTCCGGCTAGCTTGTTTGCCAGGAAAGGAACTCCTTTTATAATGCCTACCAACCCCATTATTCCATACCAAAGGGTGCCGTAACTCTCTGCTGCAACCAGCACTTTTTCCGGAAGTTTTTTACGTCCTTTTTCAATACCGTAAATGGTGGAGTATGCGATAAAACTTAAACCCACTATGATACCCCCGGCAAATGAACCGCCCGGAGAAACATGGCCGTGTAAAATTACGTAAAAACCATATATGCAAATAAACGGCAATATTATTGAAGCCATACGCTTAAGGATAAAGTCTTTCATTTACCATTCTCCTTACTTTTTGAAGTTTTTATGGTAATAACCACTGCGAGTGCTGCTGTAAATAAAACAATGGTCTCGAACATGGTATCGTAAGCCCTGTAATCAAGCACAATAGAAGTTACCATATTCAGAACTCCGGTATCTTCCAGAGCATCATTAAAATAGCGCTCAGAAACTTCATTATGGACAGGATTGTCGGGCATACCGTAAGGAGGCAATTCTACAACCGCAAGTATTATTCCATAGACAGCCATTATAATTAGAATCAGAATGAACAAATTCCTTATTCTTTTTCTCATCGTTGCTATTCCTCCCTTCGGCTGGTGCGGAAAACAACAATCATCATTAATACTGTCATGCATATTCCCGCTGCAGCTTCAGTTATGGCAAGATCTGGAGTATTCATCTGCAGCCATATAAGAGCCATGGTCAAGGTGTATGCACCATAGACAATTACTGCATGCAATAAATCCTTTATAAAATACATGGCCAGAGATGTAATTATCAGAATCAGCAATAAGAACATAATCCAATAATCAGCAGCTACAAAATTCATACCCTCACCCTTTCTTCAGCTTTGTATCTTTAACAGGTTTTACACCGTGAATTAAGCCTGCTTTTGCAATCAAATGTGACATTGTAGGGTTAATAAGCCAGAACAAAAATAGCAGTATTATTAATTTAAACCTCAAAATCCAGTCGGGACTAAGTAAAATAAGGCCAAGCCCAACAAGACCCACCCCGAGAGTGTCACTCATTCCCAATGCATGCATACGGGTGTAGGGGTCCGGAAATTTAAAAAGACCTAATGTTCCGGAACTGAAGGCTAAAAATGAGCCAACAAAACAGATATATGCAATAATTCTAATCATTTGAAATCCCTTCCTCTTTTTCACCTTCAAAACCTTTTAATCCCGGTATCCTAAGCTGCCAGTCGCCGGGTGTGAGTACCTTAATTATCCAAAGCGAACCCACAAATCCGCATAACATAAAAACGAAAGCTATGTCGATAAAACCATACTCGCTTCTTGCAAAAGCCATCAATAAAATAATAACGCTTACTTTACTGGTTATTGCATTAATAGAAATGAGACGATCAAGGACTGTCGGCCCTATAATCGCTCGCAGGAGAATCAGAAGAATTAATACCAGGAGTCCTGCCAACATCCACAACATGTGTCTCACCCCTTTTCATTCGTTTTTCCAGTCTTTCTATTTCATCGATAATCCGCCAATATAATAAGCCAACTGCGGTTTCTTCAGTAAGTGCATGTACAATGAACCGGCCGGTTTCCGGATCAATATCTATAGTTGCCGAGCCTGGGGCAATGGTGATACAGGTACCAAGCAGTACTCTCCCCCAGTTACTCATGATAGAAGTTTCCATAATGACAAACATGGGCTTAGACGGAGGCTTATTAAACAATAGCGTTTTTGCCACGGCAATATTTGATTGAATAATATACCATACCATCATTAGCATACAGCGGATTAATAGCAGGAATACTCCGGCAGTAGGTACACTGGGCTGTCTTGGTCCAAGATCCTGCCAGAACCAAACAGTAGCAAAGGAAACAATTGCTCCAACAAAAACATGTTGAAAATCAATCTCCGCAGAAATCACAATCCAAAACATTAATAATAAAATATAAAGAATCAGTGATCGTTTTCGCACCATAAAACCTCTTTTCTTAAAAGTTAAAATATATAACATTAATTAGTTACTTCTCCCACTAAGATACACATATAAACTTGTCGCAACCATCCCGAACCAACTCTCGGGTAACTTTTTTAATTGCAGTATCTAGGCTCCTGTACACCCGGTTTCCGCCAATATCATCTATTACTCCCAGTCTTGTCAAAACTCTAAGTGGCTGTCTATTAAGTCCAGCAATATACATGCTCTTTCCTTCTCTATGAAGTTGCCAATAAAGATCCTTAAGCACAAGTGCCCCGGTTTCATCTATCACCCATACATCAGAAAAATTCAGAACCAATGCAGATTTTATCGACGTCTCTCTTATTTGATGCCTTAAATTTTCTACTCCAACAAAAAATAAGAATCCTTGGAGAGAGATAACTTCTATATCTGGATGAATAGAAATAGTGGTTGATGTAGAGCTTTCATCACCAGCAATTTTTCTGCGTGGTGAAGATGACAATTCTACCAACACCATTACCCCGGAGATTAATACCCCTGCCACCACTGCAATAGTTAAATTTATTACCACAGTCAGTATGGTTGTAATAACCATAATTGCCCCGTAGCTCCATCGAGCGCGCGGGATTAGTTTTATACTTTTCCAATCAGCCGTACGAACCGAGGCAACCATGAGAATAGCTGATAATGAGGCTAGTGGTATGCGCCTGACAACAGGACCAAGGGCTAAAACCATTAACGCTAAAAAAACAGAATGCATAATACTTGAAAGCCGGGTACGACCTCCACTATGAACATTTGCCCCAGAACGAGCAACAGCGCCGGATACAGGTATGCCGCCAACCAATGAAGAGACGATATTCCCTAATCCTTGGCCTATAATCTCCCGGTTACTGTTATGCTTGGTACCCAGCATTCCATCGGTGACCTCAGCTGATAATAGCGCTGAGATTCCCCCTAAAAGACAAATGGTAAAAGCGGGCATAATCAGATTACCAATCTCACTAAAAGGCATATTGTCAAATCCAAGTTGGGGTAAACGAAAAGGAATTTCACCCACAACGTGTGGGCTGTGAATGAAAAGCTCATTTACGACTAACCCTATCAAAAGCCCTAACAAGGATTCCGGAACTTGCTTTAAAAAGCGTAAAGCCAAAATAATTGTTAATACAGTAATTATAGTTATAGTAAGGGTTTTATGAGCATCATCAATTGCTGTCATAAAAAATAAGATAGATACTCCATTGGTGAAACCGGCTACTACTGGCTGCGGCAGATATTTAACGAACTTACCTAATCTAAGTAATCCAAAAATCACCTGCATCAGACCTGCCAAAAGTCCGGCCAGAAGCATGCCGCCCATCCCATATTGGCTGATAACGCTGATCAAAACAGCTGTCATTGCACCTGTAGGCCCAGTAATCTGTACACCGCAACCACCAAATATGGCCGCTGTAACACCACCAAAGATTGATGCATATAACCCTGCCAATGCACCTGCTCCACTTGCAATCCCAAAGGCTAAAGCAAGAGGTAGAGCTACAATTGCAGCGGTTAATCCTCCTATAATGTCAAACCGAATACGCGGCCACAATTCTGTCAAAAAACTCACCCCATAATAAGTAGTAATACCAGTAAAAGCCTGTTCTTGTAAAAACTTTTGAGCGCACAAAAAAAAGCGCAGGTTAAGCTAAAAAACTCAACACAACGCTTGGAAACTCCTACGAGGTTAGCTGACGGGTTCGGGCCACCAAGTTGCCCTACCTGAAAATTAGGATTCACCCCAAAGTTGGGTCCCCCGTTTCTTTTGAAAAATTCGGAGATATCGTTATTTAAATTATTACACTATATTATAATGTTAACATAAAACTAAGTTAAGTCAAGGAAAGGAGCCGTTTTGCATTTTCAACTTAATAAATATTATTCCAATAAATTATTCAGTCTCACTTTGATTAGCAAAAAAGTGCCCTGTCAATAAGGTACCGATTGAACTGTCAACCAATTATTCTTTGTGTGGCCTATTAGGATACTTTAAACATTTGTGGCAATACTAATTTTAAAGAAATCCATATTGCAGCGAAGAAAGCACTTAATGAAAATTGATATGATGAGAATTTTAAATCCTGTTAAAAAAAGGGCTGTCTCAGAATAACTCGTACAGTATTCGGAGACACAACCCTTTATGATTTCTCTTATTATTTTAATCCAAAAAATCCTTTAGTTTCTTGCTGCGGCTGGGGTGACGAAGTTTTCTTAATGCCTTGGCCTCAATCTGACGTATCCTTTCTCTTGTAACGTTAAACTCTCTGCCTACCTCTTCCAGAGTGCGGGCTCTTCCGTCATCCAATCCAAAACGCAATCTAAGTACCTTTTCTTCTCTTGGAGTAAGGGTGTCCAGTACATCAATCAGCTGCTCCTTAAGTAAGGTAAACGCAGCAGATTCTGCAGGTGCCGGCGCATCATCATCGGGTATAAAATCGCCTAAATGGCTGTCCTCTTCTTCACCTATAGGGGTTTCCAATGATACTGGCTCCTGAGATATTTTTTGAATATCCCGCACCTTTTCTTCGCTCATACCCATTTCATTCGCAATTTCTTCCGGCGTCGGATCCCTGCCAAGTTCCTGAAGAAGCTGTCTTGATACACGAATAAGTTTATTTATGGTCTCCACCATATGAACAGGAATACGTATTGTTCTGGCCTGGTCTGCAATGGCTCTGGTTATGGCCTGTCTAATCCACCAGGTAGCATAGGTACTGAACTTGAAACCTTTCCTGAAATCAAACTTTTCCACAGCTTTTATAAGGCCCAGATTTCCCTCCTGTATAAGATCCAGGAACAACATACCACGACCGACATAGCGTTTGGCTATACTTACAACAAGGCGCAGATTTGCTTCTGCCAGCCTTTTTTTTGCTTCTTCATCTCCATTTTCCATTCTTTTGGCAAGTTCAATTTCTTCCTCACTTGTAAGAAGGGGAACTTTACCAATCTCTTTTAAATACATTCTTACAGGGTCATCAATACTGATGCCCTCGGGAACGCTTATTTCCTCTTCCTCGTCTTCATCCTCATCTTCTTTATCAATAAACGGGATTACTTCAAGCTCTTCATCACCAATTTCCGCAACTATTTCTATACCCATTTTTTCAAGTGCTTCATAAATTTTTTCTATCTGCTCCGGAGTAATATCTACGTGTTCATAGGCATCTTCTATCTCATGATAGGTCAGTATACCTTTCTCTTTTCCTTCCTTAGTAAGTTCTTTTAAAATATTTTTAGGATCCTTCGGCACTTCTTTGTCGGCCTGTTTATTCTTGGTTTTCTCCTCAGCAGCCAATTTCTTTTCTGATATTGATTCTTTTGATGTTTCTATCTCATTGTCTTTAAGACTTATATCTTTTTTGTTTTTTTCTAAAGAATCGGCTTTCTTTTTATTGTTTTCTGCCATATTATCTCTACCCCTCGTATTTTTGAAATTATTATGCCATTCTCTTTAGTTCAGCGATTCTCTCTGCTCTTTTACTGAACTCAAGCCCTAATTTCTGCCTTATCATACCATCTTCTTCATTCTTAATTCTTTCAATAGTTTGTTTCTGCATATCCTCCAGTTTTAATATTTCCAGTTTATTCAATATTTGTTGTAATGCTTTGTCAGTGTTCTCTAAACCACTGTTTGTTTCTGCAACCCGCACCAGATAAGATGCTTCCTTAGGCTCCAGAACATTTAATAGTTCAGCAAAAACACAGGTTTTGTTCTGTTCCAGTCTTTTATATAACTTTTCGGCTATTTTTTTTGCGCTTTTATCTATGTAAGCGTCAAGCCCATACTTTTTTGACACTTTATCAAACAAACGATTCTCATTACAAAGCATCACCAGCAATATGTGCTCCAATTCGCCAAATCTGGTATCAATTTGTGGAATTTCTAAAAATGTCCTTCCTGGTGACATGTTTTTATTATATGAATATGGTTTTTGTCTGGATATCTGCCTGTTTCTCCTTTTTTGGACTTCATTGTTCAATGACTCCAGTGATATTCCATATTCTTGTGCATAATTCTTTGTATATAACTCCCTTTCTATACTGTTATCATGAGCGGCTAATATATCTGCAATACTGTTCAGCAGTTTTAGTTTATCGTCTATAGTATCCAAATTATACATATTTTTCTCGACTCTGATTTTATAATCCAGCAGAGATATTGCCCCATTCACAAGGTTTTTAAACTTTTCAGGTCCATTATTACTGATATAATCATCGGGATCCTTACCATCAGGTATTAATAGAACTCTTACATTACAGCCTGCTTTCTCCAATACATCAAGTCCCCGCAACGTAGCGGCTTGTCCGGCAGAATCCGAGTCATATGCTATTATCACCTCTTCAGCGTATTTTTTTAGTATCCAGGCCTGGGATTGCGTAAGTGCAGTACCCAGAGATGCGACTGCATAATCTATTCCCGCCTGATGCAGTGAAATAACATCCATATAGCCTTCTACTATCAATAACCTCTTACTTTTACTTTGCCGGGCATAGTTTAGGCCGTAAAGCTCACGGCTTTTGTTATACACCAGTGTATCAGGTGAATTCATGTACTTTGGTTGAGTATCATCAATAACTCTGCCGCCAAACCCTATAATATTTCCTCTTATGTCAAATATGGGAAACATTATTCTGTTCCTGAATCTATCAACCAGTTCTCCGGTTTTGGTCTGCAGGGAGAGCCCTGATGCCAGCAGTAATTCGTTTTTTACTCCTTTTTTTGACAAAATTTTCGTTAAATCATTCCAACCCCTGGGTGCAAACCCTAAACCAAATTGTCTTAATGTCTTTTCGATGAGTCCTCGTTTTATTAAATAAGCCTGTGCCCTGGCACCATCTTTGCCGGCTAATGCAGAGAAAAAGAATCTTGCAGCTTCCTTATTAATGTCCAGTATTTGCTTCCTTAATATGGATTTCTCCTTTTCTTTAGTATCATCAGGTTCCGGAAGAACAATTCCCGCTCTGTCAGCGAGGAACCTAAGCGCTTCCAAAAAATCTAAATTTTCAATACCCATTATAAACTGGATAACGCTTCCGCCCTTATTGCACCCAAAGCAATAAAACAATTGTTTTGAAGGTTCAATACTGAATGAAGGTGATTTTTCATTGTGAAACGGGCACAAAGCAAAATATCTTCTGCCCTTTCGTTCAAGTTTAATATAACTTGAAGCTACATCAATGATATCATTTCTCATTCTGACTTCTTCGATTAGTTCATCTGGGTAATACATATTGTAACCTCATAGATTTTATTATTCGACAGATTGTCTGTTTTTCCTTCCTATTGGCTAAATATTTTGCTGCTGATAAAAACCAAAATTCTTGTAGCATTGTACCTAACTATGTTAAAGCTATAAAATAAATTGAAACTATTTTACCATGAAACCGGTATGTAAATTTGCTGGAACTTCTTTAAAGCATACCGGTCTGACATTCCGGCAACATAATCCAGAACTGTCCTCTCAAGTCCCTCAGTTTCAATGGCTTTTTGAGAATCAGCCGGAAGCAGGTCCGGTTTTTTTAATAAATATAAATACAACTCTTCTATCATCAGTTCTGCTTTTGATTCTTCCTTTTTTGCAACAGATCCTATATAAACATTTTCAAACATATAATCCCTGAGCATTTTACTGGATTCCTGAAAATCCGGACTCATGCATATATAATTATTGCCATAGCTATTAATAATAATATCAGTAATCATATTATTAATACGTAATGATGAGGTTTTCCCTAAAATTCTGGTGCATTCTTTGGGTAAATCTTCTTCTGATATAATGCCACCCCGGATTGCATCCTCAATATCATGATTAATATAAGCTATTTTATCGGCGAGACGAACCACCTGTCCTTCAAGTGTTGAGGGAATATCTTTTCCTGTATGACAACGTATCCCATCCCTGACCTCCCAGGTAAGATTCAGTCCTTTTCTGTCTTTTTCTAATACCTCAACAACTCTGACACTCTGTTCATTGTGTTTAAAACCAAAAGTGCTTATTCTGTTAAGAACCCGCTCTCCTGCATGTCCAAAAGGAGTATGTCCTAAATCATGCCCTAAGGCTATTGCTTCGGTTAAATCTTCGTTTAATCTTAAGCACCTGGCTATAGTTCTTGCTATTTGTGAAACTTCAAGGGTATGGGTAAGCCTTGTTCTGTAGTGATCCCCCTCCGGAGAAATAAATACCTGAGTTTTATGCTTTAGCCGCCTAAAAGCTTTAGAATAAATAATTCTGTCCCGGTCACGCTGAAAAACAGTTCTTATGTCGCATTGCTTTTCATCTCTGTCCCGGCCTTTGCTTTTCCTGCTAAAAGACGCAAATTCAAATAAGAGCCTCTCTTCAATATCTTCAAAATACTCTCGGATATGCATGGGAACCTCCAAAAAATAATGCTACATTATTTATACCCATAAAAATACGGCGGTAATATACCGCCGTTGCAATTGATATTTTAAACTAAACTACATATCCTTCAAGCAATCGGAACATATAACCTTACCTTTAAAATCAATAGTATTTGGTTTTGCAACATCACAGAATACGCACCTTGGAGTGTATTTATCCAGTACCACATTGCCACTTTCGTCAACATACATTTCGATGTCATCACCCTCGTTAATATTAAGTTCTTTACGTAATGACTTAGGTAATACTATTCTTCCAAGTGAATCCAGCTTTCTTACATATCCTGTTGCCCTCATTTTTCGATTCCTCCCTAAACCCATAAATTATCATCTATTGAATTATATCATAAAATGTCGTTTTGTAATATAATTTTTATTAATTTTTGTATGATTTTTATGGACAGCTAACAATATTACTTATTATGGAACCAGGCTTAACTTTAGGTAATAATAAAAAAATTGAAAAATAGAAGCCAGGCAAAGCCCGGCTTCTCCTACCCTGTGCATTACACAGTTTATAATTACCAGACAGGACTTAATACTCCATACATAAACATTTCAATTAAATCGTCTATGTCCTCACCAGTTAAATCTTCTATCTTATTCTTCAAATCTTTATTTTTCTTTATGGCTTTAATAAGATTTTCTGATATTTCCTCAGCAACATCTTCAATATCTCCGCCACTTATCAGCTCATTAATCTCTATAGAGTTCTTTTTGTTAAACTTTGTGAAACTTGCTCCGCTCTTAATGTCATTCTTTACATTTATCTCAAGTTCATCATCTATTTCACCCGTAAAATCTATACCTTTTATGGTATTGCCTGCACCAAATCTGAATGTGAGCTCCAGCTCGTTTATATCATCTATGTCGAAATCCATATAATCCATATCGATTAAGGCATTGGCTATTGCTTCCTGGTAAAAATCTTCAAAATCACCCTTATCCTCGAATATTTCCAGTATTTCCTCTAAATCGTCCACATCAATTATTTCTAATTTTCTCTTTTCTTTGATAATTCTGTTTATGAAATCGATGCCATTCTTTCTTATAGATTCCCTCAGCTTCTTGTCATCCTCAGCCTCTTCCAGAAGCTCTTTGACCAATTTTGACATCGTTTTGGAATCCAGGGTTACAGTAACCTTATTACCGGAGCCTTTTATATTATCGTCCAGAACTTCATCAATAATTTTTATGTAATTCTTTGTATCGAATTTTAAAGAAATATCGTCAAATGCCTTCTTTATTATTTTATAATCATTGATATAGTCAGGATAATCAGGAAATACATCCTCTATTTCCTGGTAAAATACTTTTTTATGCAGGTCTTTAAGATCAATGTAAACATCCTCGTTATTTATTCCTGCTGCAACTTCAATTACAGATTTGTTACTATACAATAAATCCAAAGTTACTTGAGCAAGCACGTCATTTACATCGGCAGCTGTCTCCAGTTTTAATGCAAAATCACTTATAAAATCGGCTTCGTCATCATCTCCATCATAAGCTATATCAATGGTTGTAGTTGTTGTGTACTTATTCATCTTTGATAATTTTACTAGCCCTTTAATCAGTTTATTTACCGGTTTAGCAAAAGAGATATTCATTGCAAGAAAAATTATTGCAATAACTGCTACAATCCCTATAACATATACCATTACTTTGGATTTTTTCTTTGGGGGATCAACAGGCGGAGTTTCGTTTGCCGAAGGTTGTACAGTAGGTTCAATAACCTGATTAACGCCTGGATCCGAATTTTCTGATGTATTATCATTCTGTATGGTATTTATATCAGTATTTGATGGCTGTTCTTCAAGTTTATTGCCGCATTTTGTGCAAAACAATGCTTCATCCCTGTTCTCACCGTTACAATTAGGACAATTTTTCATTACAATACCTCCAAAATATATAGATATTTATATTCTAGCATTCATTTGGTTTTTGTAAATACAGTTATAAGAATTGTTTTTATAGTCCAGTATTTATTTTAAATTTTCCGTAAATTAGACTCACTATTATTCAGGGTTACTTTATAATCTTTAGTCATTTTAATCAGGATTGTTACCTCTGCAGAAATAAATGCAGGAACATCCATCACTAATTATCATGCCATTATTAACTAAACTAAGTGAAGTGTAGTGTAGAATCATATTGTTAATCATTAAGTAAATTTGCTAAGAGTTATAACATACTCCGTCAGCTGCTTAAGCAGCTTATGCTGTTGACAAGAAAAGGTGCCGTATGCGATGTCAATGTATTAAGTGGGAGATGGGATGTGACCCATCGCACCTCCCGCCTCCCAATTATTGGGTTACCAGAACGGCGCATTTGACATCATTCTAAAGGCACCTGCTTAATTAGATAATCTGATTAGTACATCCCGCAGCGACAAATAAAGTGTGTTTACATCAGCTTGTACGCTATTTCATTCCATCTCAGTTCTTTTAGCAGTGAACTGATTTTAGTATCCTTGTCAATTACAATACATTCGATACCGCACATTTCAGCCCAGTCTGTCAGCTGCTCTACAGTAACGTTCTGAGTATATACTGTATGATGTGCGCCACCTGCATGAATCCATGCTTCCGTAGCTACTGACAGTGAAGGCTGCGGTTTCATAAGCACGCGGGCAACAGGCAGTTTAGGCATATCATGGGCAGCCTCAACAACATCAACTACGCTGATAACAAGACGAAATCTATTCCCCAGATCAATTAATGAAGCACATACAGCGGGTCCAGCGGCACTGTCGAACACAAGTCTTGCTGGATCGCTCTTCCCGCCGATTCCAAGAGCATGAACCTCTATTCTTGGTTTCCCGGATGCTATGGTGGGGCATATTTCCAGCATATGAGCTCCTAGATTCATTTCGTTCCCGGGCTCAAAGTGATATGTATAATCCTCCATAAAAGAGGTTTCTTTTCCATCAGCCATAATCTTTACAAGACGCACCAACGCAGATGTCTTCCAGTCGCCTTCCGCACCAAACCCGTAACCTGCTTCCATTATTCTTTGAGAAGCCAGACCCGGCAATTGTTTCAAACCATGAAGATCTTCAAAAGTAGTGGTAAAAGCTTCAAAATTGCCTTGGGCCATGAATGTCTTTAGTGCGATCTCAATGCGAGCCTGGTATCTCACAGCTTCCATTTTTTCTTCAGAACCCTTTACCTGTGACATATCATATTGGTTTTCGTATTCTTTTATTAGTTTATCAACATCTGACTCTGATACTTCATTTACCATCTTGACCAGATCACCGATACCATAGCCGTCTATGGTCCATCCCAGCTTAATCTGAGCTTCAACCTTGTCGCCTTCTGTTACCGCAACATTTCTCATATTATCACCGAAACGGCAAACCTTAATATGTTTACTGTATACGAAAGCAACAGCAGAGCGCATCCAGCGGCCTATTCTGTCAACGACCTTTTCATCCTCCCAATGTCCAGCAATGACCTTACGGGTCATTCTGAGCCTTGCTCCTATGAATCCAAATTCCCGGTCTCCATGGGCAGATTGATTCAGGTTCATGAAATCCATATCAATGCTGTCCCAGGGTATATCCCGGTTAAACTGGGTGTGTAGATGTAACATTGGCTTTTGAAGAGACATTAAACCTTTAATCCACATTTTTGCAGGTGAAAAGGTATGCATCCAGGTAATTATACCTGCACATGTTTCATCTGAATTAGCGTCAACAGCTAGTTGGTAAATTTCTTCGGGGGTTTTTACTACAGGTTTAAATTTAATTGAATAGGGTGTCTTTTTACTAAGATTTTCTGCTATGATTTTTGAGTGTTCTGCGACTTGTCTCAGAGGTTCCTCACCATAAAGGAATTGGCTTCCGGTAACAAACCAGAATTCATAGTTTTTTAAACTTGGCATAACTGACTCCTCCTATTAAGTTTTAGATGTGCGTACAAGTAGTATTATAATTATTATAAACCATATATTTCTAGTTTGCAATACAAAACATAACGTTCAATAAAGCATTTATGCTTGTAAAAACACTAACTGTTGTATATAATATAAATGATGTACGTACAAGTTCAACAAGGAGTATTCATGTGAACGAACAAACAAAATATGCAGCACTTAAGAATTATCTTAAACAGCAGATAATAATGGGCCGAATGAAAGCCGGAGAACGCATACCTTCGGAAAATGAGCTCTGTGATGATTTTTCCGTCAGTAGACATACTGTCAGAAAAGCTATCTCTTTATTGGTAGCTGAAGGTTACCTTTTTACCGAACATGGTCGGGGAACGTATGTGAAGGACAGAAGCATCAACAGAGCAAAATCCCGCAATATCGGAGTGCTGACCACCTACATTTCAGATTATATCTTTCCCCGTGTTATTCAGGGAATTGATACTGTTTTATCTCAAAGGGGATACAGCATAATGCTCAAAAACACTGACAACAATGTGGCCAAAGAAACTATGTATCTTGAAGAGGTGTTGAGCAAAGATCTTGAGGGATTGATTATTGAACCCACAAAAAGCGCACTATATTCAAACAACGCTGATTACTACAAGGCCCTGGACATCCAGCATATCCCATATATATTTATTCACGGCTGCTATCAGCATCTTAAAGGTAAATCACAGGTTATATTGGATGATGCTCATGGTATGTACCTTGCTGTCAGTCATTTGCTTAAACTGGGACATAAAAACATTGCCGGTATTTTCAAAGCTGACGATATGCAGGGTATAAATCGCCATCATGGTTACGTAAAGGCTCTCTCTGAAGCTGGAATGCCCTACGATTCCAGGAAAGTTATATGGTTTCACACTGAGGATCGGAAAATCAAACCATCTTCAGAAATCAGAAATTTGATTGGCATGGGACTGACCTTGGATTCTATTGCATGCTATAATGACGAAATTGCATTTAGTATATATCAGACTCTTATTGAACAGGGGCTTAAGGTTCCTGATGATATTAGTATTACTGGTTTTGATGATTCACATATTGCCTCCAGCTGCCCGGTGCGGCTTACAACTGTTGTTCATCCGAAGGAAAAACTCGGGGAAACCGCAGCAGAGTTATTACTTGAGCTTCTTGAAGATTCTGACTATCTTAATAACCCCCGGGAAAAGGTTTTTATGCCGGAACTGGTTGCGGGAGATTCATGTATAAATCGAAATAAAGAATAATTTTGATAATTGTGTACAGGAGGATGTGAATATGTTAAAGGCTTTAAAAGAAGAGGTATTAAAAGCCAACCTTGACCTTCCCCGTTATGGACTCGTTACGTTTACATGGGGAAATGTAAGCGGGATTGATCGTGACAAAGGCCTGGTAGTAATAAAACCAAGCGGTGTTCCCTACGATGAGCTTAAAGTGGAACATCTTGTGGTCCTTGACCTGGAGGGAAACAAGGTTGAGGGAGATTTAAACCCATCATCCGACACAGCCACTCATCTTGTTCTCTACCGCAGTTTCAAGGAAATAAACGGTATAGTTCATACACATTCAAGCTGGGCTACCAGCTGGGCTCAGGCCGGCAGATCTATCCCCTGTTTTGGGACTACACATGCCGATTATTTTTACGGCTCCATTCCTTGCACCAGAAAGATGACTAAGGAAGAAGTCGAAGGTAATTATGAAGAAAATACAGGGCATGTAATAGTAGAGGCATTTAAGGAATTGAATCCTATTTATGTTCCCGGTGCTCTTGTGGAGGATCATGGGCCTTTCAGCTGGGGCAAAAGCCCTGATAACGCCGTTCATAACGCAGTAGTCCTGGAAGAGGTGGCTAAAATGGCTTTTAACACCCTTATGCTGTCAAGCGGAAATGCTGAACCCGCATCCGATTATATACTAAATAAACATTTTATGAGAAAACACGGAACTAACGCATATTACGGACAAAAATAAGATCATTGTCATTAAATACGAAAAAGCAGGTAGCGGTAATAACCGTAACCAGCTTCTTATTATCTATTTTGCTGCTTTATTGCTGCCTTCTTCCGTGTAATATTATGAAAGATATTTTTATAAAAAATAAAACCGACAGCATACATAATATAATTAAACCGAACAATAAATATATGGCGATTTGAATAAAAATAAAGAATCGTTGAAATTATCTTTCAACGATTCCTCCTGGTCGGAGTGACACGACTTGAACGTGCGACCTCTTGCACCCCAAGCAAGCACTCTAATCCACCTGAGCTACACCCCGACAGCATACATAGACATCGGTAAGAAATCTTCGATTCCACCAGCAGATAATGCTACTCATGCTAAGTGTCAATATCTTAAGCCTTCGTCCGAAATCTTATTATAATGCATATCGAGGAAAATCACAAGCCCCTTTTTATTAAAAATTATCCTTGTATTTATCCCACCATGCCATTGCCGTCTTGACCATTTCAGGATGAGTTTCCTTGTTAAAGTCTAAATTGACATTAATATACTCTCCACTTGTAAACGACTTAACATTATCATCCTGTGTTGCCAGTAAAAGCCCGTAAAGCGCTAATGCCCGTTCATAATCATCTTGTGTTTGAAGTTTTTCAATAAGTCCGGGGATAGCTGGTTTTCCAATTTTACCAAGCTCTTCAGCCGCAGTATACCAAATGTACCCTTCGTTATAGGTACTGGTATACTTCCTGTCTTTTAGTTTATCAAGATAAAACTCAATCTTTTCTTCAATGGCCTGATCTTCAGGTACGATATCCTCATCTTCAACTTGTGAGTCATTATTAGATATATCAGATACTTTTTTGGCCGCGTCTTCTTCTGGAGGCATCAAAGTTACATCCTGTTCAGGTGACAGTTCTTGATTACCTGCGCTGGTTTGGTCAATGGGTTTTGTAAGAGCTGCGCAGCCCGTCAAAATCGCGAATAAAATCATAATAACTGTTATCAGAGCTGTTTTTCGTTTGAGTTTAGAAATCATCTTGGTTCTCCTTTGTATATTAGTTTTTTCTGATTTGGTATATTCGTGTATGTAATCCAACAATGCTTAGTTGTAATCTTAAAGACAAAACTAGGGACAAGAAACAGGTAACTTGCCCCTACGATATTGTTTTGTATTTATTTAGCCGCTCCGCTTATATCCCTGAATACTTTGTCAATCATGGCACAACATTTACCCGTCCACATAATACCATTCAATGGTGTCTGGGACAAGATGTTTTGCCCTTTATATCAACTTTATGCACCGGTTTTTGCTGAATACTTCTTAAATGCCATATATGCAAAAAAGCCGTAAATAATCAGGCCAAAAAGTGAAGACCAACTAAAGAATGCATAAGTAGCAGTCATATACTTGATTAGATAAATAAGATTAATCAGTGCTTCGACACCCAACCCAATAGTCAGCGCAAAGAAATTCTTTTTTGTAATACATAACAGAATCCCAAGTATAAACACATAAAATAAAAGTCCGCTTATGATGCCACCAAGATATACAAAAATATCAAGAAATCTTAAGGCACTACATCCTAAAAGTATGTACATATCAAAAGCTAATAAGGAAGATAGTATAGGTTTGCCCTCAAAATAAGTTTTTAGTTCGTTACTGACATTCTCAATCATAATAACGCCTCCCGATAATATAGATTTTTTTCCACTCAAGACATATTATACATAATTCACGGAAATATTGCGCCTGTTATTTTTATTCTTTATGCTGAAATTTAATGATAAAATATAAGAACATAATATATAATAAATTTTACATAATTTTTAGGTAAGGTATTTATGCATATCAAAAAATCAGCTGACAAAAAAAGAAATCTAAAATATAAATTTTTATCTGTTATACTTATACCTTTAGCCATGCTTATAAAACTGGTAATGGCTAATAACCCCTTATTCACTGAAAAAGTTTATTCAAGAGGCATCTATAAATTTATTATGCAGCCTGTAAGCATATTAACGGGGTTATTTCCGTTTTCGGTTGCAGAAATTGCCCTTATAATACTTGTAGTATATATTCCGATACGGTTTGTATATCTTATTATAAAGGTCATTGTCAAAGGCGAAGGTAAATTGCTATTGCAGTTTCTTGCCAATATGGTGCTGATAGGTTCCCTGTGGTTTTTTGTCCAGATGATGGTGTGGAATATTAATTACGAGCGGTTGCCTTATTCAGAGCTTGCAAATATTAATATTCAGGACTCTTCGGTAGATGATTTGGAAGCCCTGTGCCGTTGGCTTGTTGATGAAACCAATGAATTAAGAGAACATGTTTCTGAAAATGAAGATGGAATTATGCTTGTTGAAGGAGGATATAAATCTGTTCTGAAACGGGCTTATAAAGGATATGAAGTCCTTGAGCAGGACTATCCGTTCTTAGGCGGAAAGTATGGTCCTCCAAAGCCTGTTTTGCTTTCCAGGCTTATGTCACATTCAAATATAATAGGTATTTATTCCTGCCTTACAGGTGAGGCGAATATTGATATTGATATCCCCGAAATGACTCTTGCTTCAACTGTGATGCATGAAATGGCTCATCAAAGGGGTTTTGCCCGTGAAGATGAGGCAAATTTCATAGCATATAAGGCTTGTACGGCACACCCTGATATTGATTTCAAATATTCCGGAAGTGTTATGGCACTGCAGTATTCTATGAACGCGCTTTATGCCGAAAGCCCTGATCGCTATTTTGACGTAGTCAGTAATTACAGTCCCGGATATTTAAGGGATCTGGAAGCACAGATAGAGTACTGGAAGCAATTTCAGGGGATCACTAAAGAAGTCGCTAATAAAATGAATGATACTTATCTTAAGCTAAATGGCCAGGAAGATGGGGTCAAAAGCTACGGCAGAATGATTGATCTTCTCCTGGCCGAATATAAGAGCAGCTATAGTGAATATATGTCACGGTAACCAGGTGGTTAGAGGAGTCATGGAAAAGATCCTTCGCTGACGCTCCACATTTTTCATCCTGAACCGAACATAGTGGAGTGAAGGATCCTTTACCTCCCTGTCATCCTGAACGGAACGTAGTGGAGTGAAGGATCTCTTATGTCGCCGCAAAAGATTCTTCGCTACGCTCAGAATGACAGAGAATTGAAGGTCAAAATGACACGAGGGTGTTCAGAATTACAGTACAGGTTCAGAATCAGTTAAACTGTAGAAGGTGCCGTGAGTGATTTCAATATACTGGAAACGAGAGATGGGGTGTGAGAAGTGATCATCTCCCAACTGTCGGATTCACTTAAGCGGCACAATTTACCCACTCTACAGGCACCTCTACATATGCTCTTAATCGTCTGACAACTCTTTTATTGATGTTACCAATGACGCCATATTCTGAATTTCAGACGGAATAATAATCTTTGTAGCTTTTCCATCGGCAGCTTTTTCAAAAGCTTCCAAACTTCTTATAGCAATAACTTCACTGCTTAATTCCTGCTCTTTAATCATTCTCAGGCCCTGAGCGGTAGCTTGTTGTACCTTCAGAATTGCCTCTGCCTGTCCTTCGGCTTCACGTATTGTGGCTTCCTTAGTTGCCTCAGCCCGTAAAATGGCAGCTGCCTTTTCAGCTTCGGCCTCAAGAATGAGGGACTGTTTCTTTCCTTCAGCCACCAGAATACTTGATGTCTTTTCGCCTTCTGCTCTAAGGATGGCCTCACGTCTTTCGCGTTCTGCCCTCATCTGTTTTTCCATGGCATTCTGAATGTCTGTCGGTGGAATAATATTCTTAACCTCTACGCGGTTAATCTTTATTCCCCATGGATCAGTTGCTTCGTCAAGAATGATGCGCATCTGACTATTGATAGTATCCCGGGAAGTCAATGTCTCGTCCAGTTCCAAATCACCAATAATATTACGCAGGGTCGTTGCTGTAAGGTTTTCGATGGCCATGATAGGCCGCTCTACTCCATAAGTAAAGAGTCTAGGGTCAGTAATGGTATAAAACACCACAGTATCAATCTGCATGGTGACATTATCCTTGGTGATAACCGGTTGAGGCGGGAAATCCAGCACTCTTTCTTTAATTGAAACACGGTTAGCTATTCTGTCAATCAATGGAACCTTAAAATGGAGCCCAACTTCCCAGGTTTCCTTATATGCACCCAATCTTTCTACTATAAAAGCTTGAGCCTGGGGTACGATTTTGATGTTTCTGATTACAATTATTACTACAAGTGCAATTAACGCGGGAATTACATATTCCAACATGATTCTACCTCCTAAAATTTATTTTTGTTCTGTTAACTTAATAATAAAAATGAGACCTGAAACGCCTCTGGTATAATGGAATCACCAAAAAACACATTACCTCCCAGAAAGGAGCGTTCAAGTCTCATGACTATTATACCATCAAACGTAGT
>DUNT01000121.1 GCA_012839205.1 Clostridiaceae bacterium | reverse complement strand
GAGATAGATCTTAAAAATCCTAAGACCAACCGCAGAAACGCCGGGTTTACAGATGAAGAAAGAAATAAGTTTACAGAACTTTTAGAAGCTGGTTTTATAGATACTTTCCGGTATTTTTACCCCGACAAAACTGGAGCCTACACATGGTGGTCATATATGTTCAAAGCCCGTCAGAACAATGCCGGGTGGCGTATTGACTATTTTTGTGTGTCTAAATCATTGGAAGGTAAATTACACGATGCCATTATACATTCCGATGTTATGGGCTCTGACCATTGTCCTGTAGAGTTATTGATTGATAAAGAGATTTTCTGATTGGTACTCGCTATGATGTCATCCTGAGGGTCAGCGATGAGTATTGTCTCTCATGTCATTCTGAGCGTGAGCGAAGAATCTTTTGCGTTGACATTAAAGATCCTTCGACTTCGCTGCGCTTTGCTCAGGATGACATTCCCTGTGTCGTTCTGGGTCCCCCATGTCATTCTGAGCGTTAGCGAAGAATCTTTTTCGTTGACATAAAAGATCCTTCACTCCGCTGGCGCTTTGCTCAGGATGACAGTGGGGTTTACGTTGCGTTTATCCACTGTACTATTCCCTTCAGGACTTGAATAAAATAGATTGTCCTATTCTTATACTTTGGGGAGTGGTGTTGTGGAGGCTTTGGAACGTACTCTGGGTTTCGATGATATAAAGGATAATATTCATGGACTGACAGAGGCCGAGGCGGCTGAAAATTTTTTAATCTATGGCAAGAATGTTTTGAAGCAAGGTAAAAAAAAGTCATGGCTAAGAACATTGTTATCCCAATTCACAGATTTAATGATAATTATTCTTATAGTATCCTCCATCATATCGTTTTTTATGGGTGAGAACAGCGAAGGTATTGCAATTCTGATTATTCTTATTCTTAATGGGCTTCTTGGTTTTTTCCAGGAAATTCGAACCGAAAAGGCTATGGAGGCTCTCATGAACATGTCGGCTCCCCGTGCTAAAGTAATCCGTGATGGAATAATAAAGGATATTCCTGTTGATATGGTTGTACCAAGAGATTTGATTGTTATTGAAGCAGGTGACCGTGTGCCGGCTGATTGCGTCATTATTGAAGGAAACTCCCTTTTTATAGACGAATCAATGTTGACTGGTGAATCAATACCAGCATCAAAAATTGAAATAAATAAAAGGCATTCCAGGCAGAATGAGATTACAAATACAAACATTCTGTACATGGGAAGCATGGTAACCAACGGTACCGGAAAAGCTGTTGTAATAGCAACCGGAATGGATACTGAAATGGGTAAGATAGCCGATATGATTGTGTCGGCAGGAACTTCGGAAACCCCTTTGCAAAAAAGGCTGGAAAGACTGGGAGAAATAATAGTAACATTCTGTCTTATAATTTGTGCGGTGGTAGCCCTAATGGGCATACTTAGAGGCGAGCCTATAGTACAGATGCTTTTGGGGGGAATCAGTCTGGCTGTTGCGGCGGTACCTGAAGGGCTTCCCGCTGTTGTTACCATAGCTCTGGCTATTGGGGTCAGGCGAATGGTACAGCGAAATGCATTAATACGGCGACTTCCGGCTGTTGAAACTCTGGGCTGTGCCACTGTAATATGTTCAGATAAAACAGGGACACTGACTGAAAACCGAATGACAGTTGTATCAGCATACGCCGGAAAAAGTTTATATAATCTTGAAAGAGATTCAAAGGGCAGGATGGTTATAGTCAGCAAAGGAAGAGAGATTAGACAAGATAAGGCTTTTGCACTAAGGCTTCTTTTAAAAACAGGACTTATCTGTGGTAATGCGCGTCTTGCTGAAGTTAAGGGCAAGAAAACCAATACAATTGATATAGAGGGAGATCCTACTGAGGTGGCTCTGGTGAGAGCAGCCATTGATTCAGGTATGGATAAGAATGTGATGGATTCCTGTTATAGAAGGGTAAAGGAGATTCCTTTTGATTCGGACCGCAAGTTAATGTCTGTAGTATGCAGAACAAATAAAGGGGATCTCTTTCTCTTTGCCAAAGGGGCACCGGAGGTAGTACTGGAAAAATGCAATAAGATATTGGTTGGTGAATATGAAAGAGAAATGACCTTCAATGAACGTGAAAACGTTATGAAGGAATGCAGAAAAATGACAGCTATGGCCCTTCGTGTAATTGGATTCGCTTATAGAACCGTTGAAAAAAGCCAGTTGTGGAGTGATAAATTAGAAGAAAAGATGGTATTTATAGGTTTGGCGGGAATGACAGACCCACCCCGAAAAGAAGCAACAGAAGCTGTTTACAGATGCAGAATGGCTGGAATAAAGACGGTGATGATAACCGGAGACCACAAAGAAACGGCAAAAGCAGTGGCTTCTGCCCTGGATATATACCGGGATGGAGATAGGATCCTGACCGGAGCTGAAATGGATCAATTAAGTGATAATGAGTTAGAGCATATATGTAACGAAACCACAGTATATGCCAGGGTATATCCGAGGCACAAACTTAGAATAGTCAGGGCATATAGAGCTAAAGGCCATATTGTGGCCATGACAGGTGACGGGGTTAATGACGCTCCCGCCGTAAAAGATGCAGACATAGGAATTGCTATGGGAATATCGGGTACTGACGTAACTCGTCAATCTGCTGCAATGATTCTTATGGATGACAATTTTTCCAGTATAGTGGCAGCGGTAGAAGAAGGAAGAAATATTTATTCTAATATTAGAAAGTTTATTCGTTATTTGTTGTCCTGTAATGTAGGGGAAGTTCTTACTATGTTTTTAGCCTCATTGGGTGGTTTACCCATACCCCTGATGCCTGCCCAAATATTAATAGTAAATCTTGCAACCGATGGTTTGCCGGCCATTGCCTTAGGTCTTGAGCCCGGTGAGCCCGAAATAATGAACAAGCCACCCAGATCCCCGGATGAAAGTATTTTCGCCCACGGCCTTTCCGGGGTAATTATTATAAGGGGTATATTGATAGCGCTTTCGACATTAGCAAGTTTTATTATAGTGTTAGCTAACAGCAAAAACATTGTGGCAGCACGGACTGCAGCACTGGTAACACTGGTTCTTTCACAGTTGATCCATGTTTTTGAGTGTAAGTCCGAAACCCGCGGATTATTTGAAATCAGACTGTTTTCAAATATGTATCTGGTTCTTGCGGTCATTAGTTCGGTAATTATGCTTCTCGGGGTAATATATTTGCCTTTTATGATTCCTATATTCGGGACAGTTCCGCTGAATCTCAACGAGTGGTTGATATCAGGGGGAATAAGTTTATTGGTGCCTATTATTTTCAGTATTTGGAGAGACATTAAGAACAAAAAATAAGGCTGCGCTGCGCTCAGAACGTGCCTTGTCCCACTGGTTTGGTGCCTGTAGAGTGAGTCAACTGCGCCGCTTAAGTGAATCCATCATTTGTGAGGTGAGAGGTGCGAGGTTGGAAGTAAGAAATTGTATATAAAGAATATAAGCAAAATATCTCACTTCTCACATCCCATCTCACACTTCCAGTATATTGACATCACTCACGGCACCTGCTGCGTTTACTGTCGATCTGAGGGCTTGCACGGCGCCATATCTGTCAGGCATCTGTCCCCGTAGCTCATGGATATAAACCAGAACCTTTTATTTTTCCATATTTTTAGTTATACTAGAAAGGTGTTAAAAGCACTAATTTAAACGAGAGGGTGCATATTATGCTTACCATACAAAATGTGTCCAAAACATATTCAAAAGGTAATGTAAAAGCAGTTGACAATATTTCGCTATCAGTAAAAAAAGGAGAAATATTTGGCTTTTTAGGGCCCAATGGCGCAGGTAAAACAACTACAATTAAAATGATTACAGGGATTTTGCCCATAGATGAAGGCGAAATTACCATCTGTGGGTATGACATTGAGAAGGATCCCATTAAGGCCAAAATGAGTATGGGGTTTGTACCCGATACCCATGATATTTATGAAAGGCTGAAGGGTATTGAATACCTGAATTTTATTGCAGATGTATATGAGGTTCCGTCTGATGTAAGGAAAGAACGTATTGATAAATATCTCGAAATGTTTGACATGAAAAAGGCAGCCGGGCAGCCCATAAAGAGCTATTCCCACGGAATGAAGCAAAAGATAATTGTCACTGGGGCTCTTTTGCACCAGCCGCCGCTTTGGATAATGGATGAGCCCTTAACAGGGTTAGACCCGAAATCATCCCATCTTCTTAAAGAGGAAATGAATAATCATTGTGCTAACGGAAATACCGTCTTTTTCTCCACCCATGTGCTGGAGGTAGCAGAAAAGATATGCCATAGAATAGGAATCATTAACAAAGGAAGAATTATTGCTGTTGGTACCATGGACGAATTAAGGAAATCACAGGATTCTTCTTTAGAGAGTATATTCTTGAGTCTGACTGAAGAAGGAAGTGGTGCCGATGCGTAAATTTATCAGCTTGCTGAAACTCCAGATAAATGCAAGATATGGATTATCCAATTTCTTATATAACATAAAAAACGATAAAAAGACTCTGTGGAAAAGTATAGGAATGGGTCTTGTTATTCTTATAGCTCTAGCTGAAGTAATTGGTATATATACCTTTATGATGATTCAGTTATATAAGGGAGGCTTTGTCATTAGTGCACCACAGATAGTATTAACAATGGCGGCAGTAGTTTCCGGAGTTATAGCGCTTATATTCGGTATTTTCTATATATTGAGCACCGTATTTCTGGCAAAAGATACTGAGTTTCTTACAAGTTTGCCTTTGCCTCAGGGGAGTATCTTTGCATCAAAGTTTGTACTAGTTTTATTGGGCGAATATCCTTTTGCTTTTTGCCTTATGATTCCACCGGTTATTATTTATGGTATTGGCCAGAATATGGGTGTTGTATATTATCTTCTGGCACTTATTTGTACTCTGTTTATTCCTTTGGTGCCTCTGGTTATTTCATCATTTTTTTCTTTGTTGCTTATGAATATAGTAGGACGATCCAGGCGCCGGGATTTGATAACTATTATCGGCAGCATAATTCTGCTGGTAGGAATATTTTTAGGCCAAAACTATTTAATAAGCAAAATGCCGGGTAATGAGCAGGACTTTGTAGCAGAACTTCTAAAGAGCAGCAATGCCGTAGTCGAATTCATGGGAAGGGCATTTCCGCCTGCAATATGGATAACTAAGATTCTTTCGGGTACATTTAGTGAAGCTGTAATCAATATGGCGAATCTGCTGCTTGTTTCACTGGGCGCTTTCGCATTGGTTTATTTTATTGCGTCGTTTATATATCAGAGAGGAGCTACAGCTCAATTTGAGGCAGTAGCTTCAACCGGAAAAACCAAGCTCAGCTATAAGAGTACATCACAAGTCTTAGCAATTTTCAGGATTGAATGGATAACCATATTGAGAACACCTATTTATGCCCTGAATTCGTTAGTTATGATATTTGTAGCACCATTGATGCTGATGCTGCCTTTGTTCGGGGGGAATTTAGCCAATGATCCGGATATGCAGTTTCTGTATCAACTTATTGAGAACGGCAGGTCAACACCCGTATTACCATTGATTGTTGCGGGAATTATAACACTCTTTGTGCTTATTAATCCTGCGGTATCAAGTACTTTCTCAAGGGAAGGGAAAAATATTTGGGTGCTTAAAAATATACCGGTTAAGCCTGAAATACAGGTATATGGCAAACTTTTAGCCGGTTATTCCATATCATTGGCAGGTGCGGTACTCTCTGCTGTTGTGGCTATGTTTTCATTCAGAATCCCCTTTGCTGCAACAGTAATGGTTATAATACTGTCTGCTGCGGCATTGATACCAGTAAGTGCCGTAGGTATCTACATTGACTTAATGCGGCCAAAGTTAGTCTGGAATAATCCGCAGGAGGCTATAAAGCAGAACTTTAATGTTGTCATTGCAATGCTTCTGGGTTTTGTTCTGGTTACGATATTTGGAGCTGTTGGGTATTTGATAACTACTTTTGCGGAAAACACTTTTGTGGTATTCGGACTAATGCTGATTATTATCCTGGCCTTCTCATATATTTCAATTCTGGTTCTTAAGAAAGCAGCCGAAGGCGCTTTAAGAAGAATTGAGGTTTAACAGGAATAACTAATCTTCATCGTCAGGTTCTGCAATACCCAGGCAGTTATTGATTACTGAACCAAAAGATATTGCATTGGATCCGTACTTCTCACGAATTTTGTCAATGGCTGTTTCCAATTGCTCCTGCCGCTTTCTTTCGTTATTGCAGTCGGAAAAGAGTGACATTTGTTCTATTTCTTCATGGGCCGGAACCAGATTGGTTCCGGTTATTGTTAATGCTCTTATTGGTGCATTTAATTTCCATGACCCTTTAATAAGCTCCAATGCCTGTTGGGCAATTTCTTTTGCAAGATTAGTGGGGTTGGGTAATGGTTTTTGTCTTGATATTGTTTTAAAATCAGGGTCTTTAATAGAGATCTGCACCGTGGAACATTTTAGACCGTACTTACGAAGCCTTGTGGCCACGGTATCTGACAGGGTGTTGACGCTGATGGTTATATCGGACAGACCCCGAAGATTTCTTTTGAAGGTCATTCCGTTTCCTACAGATTTTATTGGCTCGGCTTCATAAATAGATTTAACAGGGGAGTCATCAATTCCGTTAGCATATTCATGTATCATCTTTCCTGATTTCCCCAGCCGTGAAATTATGAGGTCTTTATCACTGTTTGCCAGGTCGCCTATCGTATAGATATTTAACTTGTTAAGAATTTTTCTTGCCTTTTTTCCAACATAGAGAAGGGAGGAAACAGGCAGCGGATGAACTATTGATTTAAAATTCTCTCGGTTTATAACAGTGGTAGCGTCAGGCTTTTTATAATCACTGCCAAGCTTTGCCAATACCTTGTTAAATGAAACTCCGACAGATATGGTTAATCCCGTTTCATTACGGACAACCTTGCGAAGTGTGTCGGCAATTTGTTTACCGTCACCAAAAAGATGAATGCTGTCGGTAACATCCAGCCATGATTCGTCAATCCCAAAGGGTTCAACTTTTTCGGTATACCGCTGATATATTTTGTTTACAATTTTTGAATACTTTTTATACTCATCATGATGTGGCGGAACCAATACCAAATCAGGGCATTTCTTTTTTGCCTGCCATATGGTTTCGGCAGTTTGTATTTTATATTTCTTTGCCAATTCATTTTTAGCAAGAATTATTCCACGCCTGTTTTCAGGGTTTCCGCATACTGCCATAGGTACATTCTTAAGCTCAGGCGAAAGAATACACTCCACAGAAGCATAGAAACCATTACAATCACAATGCAGAATTGTTCTATCCATAATTCATCACAAGTCTCCGTTGTTGGGTAGTTTTAATACTAAAAATTCTTAACAATCTCATTCCAGATATCCAGCCCCAGACGAACCTCCGGGGTATCACTATGTTCGGGTATATTCCCCAGTCTCCAGAGGGATAGACCTTTTACCCCGAACAATTTAGCCAGCTTTATTTTTTCATCTATGCTCCGCTGATTTTCGTACCAGATTATATTATCTGTGCCGTCTTCATAATTGAAGAACTTAGCATACGGATTCTGGCTGTATTCAGAGTAATTTAATTCAACCCCGGTAAGAAACCGCTGTATCAGCTGGTTGTATGAGGGATGGAATGGAATAGAGTGAATGACCTTACCGTCTTTCAGCTTCCATTGAACTGTATCCATTGAAAGCTGGAGCCATATTTTATTAAGATCCCGTACTCCCGAATCAGGATCAGTGATACTCTTTAAGGCATAATAAACCTCGTCCAGGGGTGTAACGGGTGTATCGGTGTAACCACGAAGCATTTCATCCTCTGTTAATGAAACCGCATCGTAGTCATGAGCCATAAGAATAACCTTGTCTGCTATTTCACCGATTGTTCTGTAATCATATCCGTCAAAATAGGCCTGCCCCGGTTTTCTTTTGGGATGAACAGCCACATATAGCTTTTTATTTGTCTTTGCCAGCTCATTTTTAAGCTCTTGTAAAAATGCGTTATATGATTGTTTCAGGGCATTGCCTTTAAAGCCTTCAAAATCTGATACCATTCCATCGAAGCTGAATGAAGAACCGTGTTTTTTAGTCTCATTAACCATGTCCACCATTGCTTTTATAACCGGCTTTCTTATTTCAGGACGCGTAACGATATACTCGGCCAGTTTTATAGTTTTGTTGGTGCCGGGGTCAATGATGTTCTGGTCTTTGACAAAGAACATAAGCTGGCAAGAAACATTATTACCTGCCGCTTTTTCAAGCACTCCCGCATATCCTGTTGGTATATAGTATTCATTGTCTGCCCCGTCGGTATTGATATAAACCTGTTTTGTATTTTCGTCATATTCCAGCCGGGCCCAGCCAAAACTTACCGAATCCAGTTGCGAAAACTTCTCGATCTGGCTGGCGGAGCTGATGGCGTAGAAGGCATGCAAATCTTCCATAGGGGTGTTGAGCTTGTCATACATACGAATCATCATTGCAGCGGCTTGCTCTCTTGTTGCAAGACCGTTGGGGCTAAAAGTGTTGGGCCCTGTTCCTGCTGTAATCCCCAAATCCTTGGCAATGGTTATATATCCGTAGTTTCGGGCAACATCACTAAAAGGTTTTCCCAGTGAATCCAGCTGGCCGGCTAATGTGTCATAACCAAGTGTTCTGACAATCATAATTGCCATTTCTTCTCTGGTTATAGGGTCATCTGTGCGAAAATAATTACTGTCCTTATTGATTACTCCATTAAGAAGAGCTGTTTCAATTGTTCCATAGAAGCTATGTGAAAGATCCATGTTATCTATAAAGCTGCCCTTAGCCGGCTTTACAATGTCCCATCCCATAAGTCGCACCAAAAAGGTGACAAACTCTCCACGGGTAATGGTTCTGCCAACTCCGAACATATTGTTGCCAATTCCCTGAGTAATACCCAATTCTCTTAATTTGTGAATCTGGGTGTAGGCAAAATGCCCGGAAGGCACATCCAAAAAGCGTGTGACCTGCTGAGCAGAAGAAATTGAAATATTAGTAAATGGATTTATAAGTAGAGTAAAAATTAGGAAAAACAGTACTATGTACTTTTTATATGTCATTGAAATCAAACCTTTCATTAAAATGAAATATTCTTAAACAAAAGGCGATACAGCCTATACGGTAATGATATTAAAAACAGTATTGCAAGTCAACCAGGGTAAAATTATGCTGTAGAGATTCCGACATTGAAATAATTCTCATGTTTAATACAGACAGTTTTGGGGTAATAACAAATAATGCATAAATTATTAATAAAAAGGAAGGAAGGGGATACTGATGCGTGAAATCTTCTACAGATGTGAGATATGTGGCAACATTGTCGCTTTAATTAAAACCGGTGGTGGAACTTTAACATGTTGTGATCAGGAAATGGAAAAATTGGTTGCAAACACAGTTGATGCTTCTCAGGAAAAACATGTACCCGCTGTTTCCATTAATAACGGTACAATAAAGGTGGAGGTGGGCTCGGTACTTCATCCAATGGTGCCTGAACACTATATAGAATGGATTGCCTTGGTTGCCGACGATAAGATTGAGATAAAATATTTAAAGCCCGGAATGGAACCAAAAGCTGAATTTGAATACCATTCTGATGAAGAAAAAGTTCCATATACAGATGAGGACGGTGAGATCCCCAATTGTGAAGGACAGCCTTGTAATTTTATGTGCCCTGAAGAAAAGGCATATAATATAAGTATATATGAATATTGCAATCTCCATGGTCTATGGAAAACAGAAATATAATAGTATTTTTTAGGAAGTGAACGCTTTTTATGAATACATAAATACTAACCTGGACAGTATGAGAATACAAAATACTGTTTGGGGGAGTGTTTATGGCAGATAATAAATTTAAAGAAAAGCATATGGCTAAGCCCATTGAGAAGCATGACACAGCGGCATGGGCAAATATTGAAACGACTAAACAGGTATCAAGAGTTACAATGCCCAGCCAAGAACATGTTGATGATGCTAAAGAATATGTAGATTCTAACGAAAAATAGTTAAACACAGAGAAAGGGAGTTGATGTTATGTATTCAACTCTCTTTTTGTTTAATTGAAATTAAGGTATTTTTCTATAAAATCATAGTTCTATTCTATAACAAATTAATAATAAAGCAGATTATCATAAGATTATGAGATAAGCGATATAATTTGAAAAATTTATACAAACAGCTTATCAAAATAGAATTACCAGGGAGGCTTAAAAAAATGTTCAAAAAAATTACAGCATTTAGTTTAGTTTTCGTTTTTATCCTGTCCTCTATATCTATGGTATCTGCGGAGGCAATGCCTATTAAATCGCTTGAAGCCCCAAGAAATCTTTCTTTGAGGAAGGATGGGGAATCAATTATTGATCTTAGGTGGACTAATCCCGCAAGCATCATGAAGGTGCTTGAAGATATTGATAACTCGGAATATAGTGGTAACTTGGCATATTTGGTAGACTGGAAGGAAAATGATGGCCAATGGCATACTGCAATTCCTTCAAGTGATCCAAACTTTGACGATGATATTCACGGGCAATTTTATGGGCATTTGGGCAGTCATCTGGTTGACGAAGGAAACGTAACTGAAACCTTTTTCGTTATATGGCATCTGTTCCCTGAAAAATCCCCGGCTGATACTTATGACTTAGTAAATAATACATATTATTTCAGAATGAGATATATCCTTGAGCCTTATGATGGTGAATTTGCGCCTGCATATTCGCCTTATTCAGAAGTTATGGCCATAGGTAAAAATGCTGCTGCGGCATCAATTACAAGCCTCGATTCACCTAAAAATTTAAAGGCAAAAATAGAAAAGGACTCCAATAACAAGCCATATTTTCAACTTGATTGGGATATACCCCAATCTGTTACTGATGCTAACAAAATCCGACCAGTGTATCATATAGTCGATTTTAAGGTAGGGGATGGAAAATGGCTATCCGAAAGTGTAACATGGGATGGCCTACCCGTTGCATATAGCTCACTATTAACCAATACTTATGACCTGAATCCAATAGAAGAGAATCTTGTAGATAAGGTTGTAATAGAAGAAAATGTGTACTATTTTAGAGTGGCATTTGTATGTAAAGAAACCGGGGGCAATCCCATTGTTTCAGATTACTCAAATATTGTTTCAACAAAGGTACTGGCCTATAGCGATGCATCCCCTTGGGCTCAACCGGAACTGGATAAGGCCGATAATATTGGCATTATAACCGATACATTACGCGGATCGGATATGACAAGGCCGATTACCAGAGAAGAGTTTGCCGAGTCTGCGGTAAAATTTTATGAGATGGTTACCGGGAAAAAGGCTGAGCCTCACCCTACGAAGAAATTCCTGGACTGTGACAATATAGAAGTATTAAAAGCATTTAATCTTAATATAACAGCAGGTGTTGGTGATGGTACAAAATTTGAACCCGATTCCTATTTGTTACGTCAGCAAATGGCAGCCATGATAACCCGAACATTGACGGCCTGTTATGAAGAACTTGTTCTTGATATTTCAGGGCAACCGGATTTTTTAGATCAAAAGGAATTTGCCGCCTATGCAATCAATCCTGCAAAGTTTATGGCGAAATACAAGATTACAGTAGGTGACGGAAAAGGAAATTTCATTCCTAATAACAACTGTTCAAGACAAGAGGCCATAGCATTCTTATTAAGATCATATCTAAACGGTGATCAATATCTAAAATAAGGACATATATAAATATATAGTATTAATCTGTGATAGCCCCTCTAAAATAGTGAGGGGCTTTTTCAAAATATTTTTGGCTTTGTTCCTTATACTGAAAGTGGTGGTATAATAAGTTTATACAGTATAAAAGCTCTTTTAGAAGCAGCTGCAGGTAAGGGAAGTGTATTAATTGGGCTTTGGTGAATTTGTTAAAAGAATACCTGAAATAATACATAACCGCACGAAGAGCTTTATAACCGATGATATAGCCATCTTTAAACCCGACGCCTATGTTGTTAATCGAAAATTATGTATAGAGGATTATCACTTTATCATATTCCATTCAACTCCCCCACCTGCAAAAATAGATAACAAAGAATTACAGTTTAAAAAGGGTAGCTTAATATCTCTGGAGCCGGGCACAGAAATGACGGTTTTTGGTTTGGATAATGATAAACCATGTCAGTATATCTCAATTAACGTAAAAAAAGATTTTATGCAAAAAGTCGCTAATGAGGCTTTAGGAAAAAGTGATTTTCGCTTTAGCAGGTGTGAAAATTCATATAGTTGGCAGCTTCTATGGGCTATAAAAAGTTTTGAATACGAATTGAGCAATTACAGTCAAAGGTTTCCTTTTATGATAGAAAATCTGGCCTCACAAATTGCATTTTTGCTTTTAAGGGATAGTCTGCCCGAGTATGGAAAGTTAGCAGCAAATAGAAGATATGAAAACTATCTTTCACAAGCTATTGAATATATGAGAACATATTACAGCTCCAGTATTACTATAGAAGATATCAGCAAGTATATATACTTAAGTCCGAGCCATTTCAAAAGAGTTTTTAAAACAGAGACAGGAATAACTCCATATAGGTTTTTATTAAAAGTGAGAATAGAAAAGGCAAAACAAGTTTTGTTAGATGAGGATTACTCATTTGACGAAGTCGCCAGATTATGTGGCTTTGCCAATGCAGGGCATTTGTCGAGCGTTTTAAAAAAAAGCGAAGGCCTGACTCCCTCGGAATATAGAAGGGGAGATGTGTGATTAGAAAAAGGGTAGTCTCAAATGAACTAAGCGAAGCGGAGTGAAGAGTCTTTTGCGTTGAAGTAATAAGATCCTTCGACTCCGCTTACGCTGCGCTCAGGATGACATAAAAGTTTGTCATTCTGAGCGCTAGCGAAGAATCTTTATTCAGCCAAACGTTTATAACGATAGTAAACATTACCCTATCGCTAAAATACTTAATAAAAGTACTGTTTACTCGAGTTTCAATGACTCGGAACCCGTTCGAAATCTTTAATTTCGGTAACGGGCGAGGTCATTATAACGATTGTAGCGTTCCATTGCGTGTTTCTCTGATATTTCATACATTTCATCTGCAATATCAGGAAAAATGTTTTTCAGGGATGAATATCTGACTTCGCTGGTTATGAAGTCTTTATAAGGTTTTACAGGCTCTTTGGATTCAAGAATAAATGGATTCTTGCCTTCTTCAATAAGCATAGGATTATATCTGTACAAATGCCAGTAGCCGGCTTCAACAGCCCGCTTTTCATGAAGCATACTTGTACCCATACCAGTTCTTATACCATGGCTAATACATGGTGAATAGGCAATTATCAGGGATGGTCCCTTGTAGTTTTCAGCTTCGATAATTGCTTTTATGGTTTGATTCATATTAGCACCCATAGCTATTTGAGCTACATATACATAACCATAGCTTATGGCCATAAGTCCTAAATCCTTTTTCTTAATTTTTTTACCGGCGGCGGCAAATTTTGCTACGGCTGAGGTGGGAGTAGCTTTAGAAGCCTGGCCGCCAGTATTTGAATAGATTTCTGTATCCATTACAAAGATGTTTACGTCATCTCCTGAGGCCAGAACGTGGTCCAGGCCTCCATAACCAATATCATAAGCCCATCCGTCGCCACCTATTATCCAGAAAGATCTCTTAACCAGAAAATCCTTCAGTTCAAAAATTTTAGCCAGAATGGGGTTGGAAAGGTTCTCTGAATTCTCCAGCACCTTAATTAAAGCATCAGACGCACCAACAGATAATTCACCATTTTCAATGTTCTCCAGCCAGTGGTTTAATACTGCCTTAACATCCTCATTAATATCAGAGTCCAGTGCTTCTCTGGCAAGGCAAGCCAGCTTTTCCCTTATTTGTTTTACCCCCAGGTACATCCCGTATCCGTACTCGGCATTATCTTCAAAAAGTGAATTGGCCCAGGCCGGACCTCTGCCGTTGCTTTTTGGGCTGTAAGCTATTGAAGGGGAGCTGGCGCCCCAGATGGATGAACAGCCGGTTGCATTGGCTATCATAATTCTGTCACCATAGAGTTGAGTCAAAAGTTTAATATATGGAGTTTCTCCGCAGCCGGGACATGCACCGTTAAACTCAAGACATGGCTCTAACAGCTGACTTCCCTTGACTGTTTTAGTATTGAATATACCTGCCTTATTTTTCACAGTTAATGCATACTCCCAGTTTTCGCTTTCAGTTTTCACCAATTCTTCAGCCGGCTGCATAATCAGGGCCTTTCCCTTTGCAGGGCAAACGTCGGCGCAGTTTCCACAACCAGTACAATCCAGGGGTGATATTTGTATGCGCCATGATAAATGCCCCAAATCTTTACCCGTAACCTTCTTGGTTTCGAAGGCATCGGGAGCATTCCTGACTTCTTCCTCATCCAATACAAAGGGACGAATGGTGGCATGCGGGCATATATATGAGCACTGGCCGCACTGAATGCACTTTTCGATATCCCAGAAAGGCAGCATCACAGCAATGCCGCGCTTTTCGTAACGAGTGGTTCCCAATGGATGTGAGCCATCCTCCATGTTCTTAAATGCACTTACTGGAAGCTCATCGCCTTCGTGTCTTGCCATCTTTCTTTGGATATTTTTCACGAATTCCGGCTCGTCTTTTTCATCAGAAGGGCTATCCTCTGCATTATTCCATGAATCGGGTATTTTAATTTCAATCAGGGCTTTTATTCCTTCATCAACAGCGGCCTTGTTCATCTCAACAATTTTTTGTCCTTTTCTGCCGTACATTTGCTCAATGGATTTTTTCAAATAGTTTACTGCTTCGTCTACTGGAATTATATTAGCCAGCTTAAAGAATGCAGCCTGCATTACCATGTTAATACGATTTCCAAGGCCTATTTCAGATGCTATGGATATTGCGTCAATTATATAAAACTTAATTTGGTTTTGGGCAAGATAGCGCTTAATTGCAGCCGGAAGATGTTCTTCCAGTTCTGATTCTGTCCAGGGGCAGTTTAATACAAATGTTCCGCCTTTTTTAAGTCCCTTTAAAATATCAAAATTATAGATAAAGGATTTATTGTGACAGGCAATATAATCTGCATGATAAACAAGATATGGGCATCTTAAGGGGCTTGGGCCAAATCGTAGATGAGATATGGTGGAACCGCCGGACTTTTTACTGTCATAGGAGAAGTATCCCTGCACGTATTTGTCGGTGTTGTCTCCTATAATTTTTATGGCGGTTTTATTTGCTCCCACCGTACCGTCAGAACCTAAACCCCAGAACTTGCAGCTGATTGTGCCTTCGGGGGTTGTATCCACAATATCCTCTTCTTCCAGTGAAAGAAAAGTAACATCATCCACAATACCGATGGTAAAATTGTCTTTGGGGGATTCTGATTTCAAATTATTGAATACTGCTATTATCTGGGAAGGAGTTGTATCCTTTGAGCCCAATCCATAACGACCGCCTACAATAAGAGGTCTTTCGCTTTTGTCCTGGTACAGCTTTACCACATCCAGATACAGAGGTTCACCCGGGGAACCCGGCTCCTTGGTTCTGTCTAAAACAGCAATTCTTTTTACTGTTCTGGGTAAGGCCTCAAAGAAATGTTTCTCTGAAAAGGGGCGGTAGAGATGAACATTTATAACTCCTGTTTTTTCTCCTTTTTGATTAAGGTAATCAACAGTTTCCTGGATTGTATCACATACAGAGCCCATGGCGACAATCACATCTTCGGCGTCCTTATCTCCGTAATAGTCAAACAGATGATAGCTGCGGCCTGTCAGCTCTTTAATCTGATTCATATAATCGGTAACTATATCCGGAACATCATCAAAGAACCTGTTTTGAACTTCACGCCCTTGAAAATATATGTCCGGATTCTGGGCTGTCCCCCGTACTACGGGATGGTTCGGATTAAGCCCTCTGAACCTGAACTCGTTTATAGCATCATAATCCACAATTCTTGCAAGGTCTTCGTAGTCAATTAAATCAATTTTCTGGACTTCATGAGAGGTTCTGAAACCGTCAAAAAAATGAAGGAAGGGCAGTCTTGCCTTTATGGCCGAAAGATGGGCTATACATCCTAAATCCATAACCTCCTGAACATTGGAGGAGGCAAGCATAACTACTCCCGTCTGGCGACATGCCATAACATCCTGATGATCTCCGAAAATAGACAGGGCATGGGTCGCGATTGCCCTTGCTGAAACATGCAATACTCCGGGAAGCAGTTCACCGCTCATCTTGTAGAGGTTGGGAATCATAAGAAGCAGTCCCTGAGACGCCGTATAGGTGGTTGTAAGAGCGCCTGCTGCCAGAGAACCGTGCATAGCGCCGGCAGCACCGCCCTCAGACTGCATTTCAACTACTTTGACTTCTTGTCCAAATATATTTTTTTTACCATGAGCCGACCATTCATCCACCATCTCTGCCATGGGAGATGATGGAGTAATGGGAAAGATAGCAGCTACCTCAGTAAAAGCGTAGGAGGCGTAGGCGGCTGCCTGGTTTCCATCCATTGTTTGTTTAGCCATTATTTTTACTTCTCCTCTATTATTTGTGAATTTTAAAGTGTGAATCCTGATTTAGTATGTCTTATTCATAGAATTTCATTACATTATTAATATTTATTGAAACAGAATAATCAAATGTTATATAGATTATAGGGGTGTATGACACTGCAACAGATTGATTTTAAACACTTGGCGTAGTAAAATATAAGCTACGCTTAAATGGAGGACGCAAACAATTTATGAACAAATTGAAGAAATTTATTTCATATTATAAACCGTATAAGGGCATATTTTTTATGGATATGTTCTGTGCTCTTATCCTTTCAGGTATAGATTTATTATTTCCGTCACTTGTCAAGTATCTGATGGATGAGGTCTACAGTATCCGCCCTCAAAACATGCTGCAAATTATATTCCTTACCGGAGCGGGGTTATTGGTACTCTATATTATCCGATTTTTCTGCCAGTATTATATAACCTCCTGGGGACATATTATGGGAGCACGAATGGAGTCGGATATGCGGAGCGATTTATTTAATCATCTGCAGAAACTTTCCTTTTCCTTCTATGACAATGCCAATACCGGAAAACTTATGTCCAGGATAACAAACGACCTTTTTGACATATCGGAGCTTGCCCATCACGGACCTGAAGACATATTTATATCACTTATCAAAATCATAGGCGCAGTAATTATAATGCTTACAATGAATGTTCAGCTGACGCTGATATTATTGGCTTTGCTAGTAGTTATTGTTGCATTTACAGCACATTATAATCTTAAAATGCGCTCTGTATTTGCAAGAAACAGAGAGAAGATTGCGCAGGTTAATGCTCAGACACAGGACAGCCTGTCGGGAGTCCGGGTGGTTAAGTCTTTTTCCAATGAGAATATTGAAAAAAAGAAGTTTGAGCACGGTAATCTTGAGTTTTTAGAGACCAAGGAAGACAGTTACACAATTATGGGTCAATTCTTTTCAGGCAACCAGTTTCTACAGGGGATCCTGTACTTAAGCGTGCTGGTTCTGGGTGGTGTGTTTTTAAGTCAGAATAAGATTTCCACTTCGGACCTTATTGCCTACGTTCTGTTTATCAATGTATTTTTGAATCCGATAGACAGACTGGTGAATTTCACAGAAGCTCTTCAAAGAGGGATGTCCGGATTTGACAGGTTTCTGGAAATTATCAATACAAAGCCTGAAATCGAGGATGCCAAGGATGCTGTCGAGCTTGAAGACGTTGAAGGAAAGATTGAATTTAAGGATGTTGCCTTTAGCTATAACGATAAAACAGAGGTGTTGAAGAATATAAATATAACCATAGAAAAAGGCCAGTCTGTAGCCTTGGTAGGGCCTTCGGGAAGTGGCAAAACAACATTTTGTAATCTTATACCACGGTTTTATGAGGTTAATGAGGGATCCATTACCATAGACGGTAAGGATATCAGAACCCTGACTCTTGCTTCTCTCCGGCGTAATATTGGTGTGGTTCAGCAAGATGTTTATTTATTTACAGGTACTATCGAGGATAATATTATATACGGGAAACCCGATGCAACAAGGGAGGAAATTATACAAGCCGCCAAGCTTGCTAATGCCCATGATTTTATTATGGAGCTTGAAAACGGGTATGACACCTTTGTGGGAGAACGTGGGGTAAAGCTGTCGGGGGGTCAAAAACAGAGAATTTCCATAGCCAGAGCCTTCCTGAAAAATCCTCCGATATTAATCCTGGACGAGGCTACATCGTCTTTGGATAATGAGAGTGAAAGACTTATTCAGGAATCATTAAAACTGCTGGCTAAGGGAAGAACAACCCTGATTATTGCCCACAGGCTTTCCACAATAAAGAATGCTGACAATATAATTGTTTTGACTGACAATGGTATTGAAGAGCAGGGTACGCATCAGGAGCTTATTGAAAAGGGCGGTGTGTACGCAGCCCTTCACAGTGAGGGAGGCCAGCTTTGATTCTGCTTACTTAATTCTGCTTGTTCAGTGGGTTAAGGTTTTTGACATAAAGCACAATAAGATCCCTGATGGTTTGTGAGACAAACTTTCTGGTTTCACTGTCTATGTTTCTGAAAGCTCTAAGTATTTTTGCAAAATCTTTAATATGGACTTCGCTTAAATCTCCTATGGACTTTGCATTTGTTGAATTTATGGTTTGAAACAGTGCGTCAATAAATAATTCGCGCTTTTCATCGGAAATATTGGAAAGCCATTCGTTTAATGCTTTATTCATATTTAATGAGGTGTTGGAGATATTTTTGACATAATGAAAATCATCACCCTCAATTACCCATGAAAAGGGATCGTGCTGCATAATACCGGATCTGCTGCTTTTAATAACCTTGTAGCTTTCCTGGGTCTGCAGCAGCATACCCACAATAGATGATTGGGGTAATATCTTGTGTATTCTGTCTTTTATTCTTAAATATTCAGGAGTATTAAAAATACTGTCTTTAAAACCGGGACCATCGTGACTGTAAACCTTAATTATTCTGTTTTGAATTTCAGAAGAGCATTTCATAGCCGAATAAACCGCAATATTCCCACCTTTTGAATGGCCTCCCACTATTAGATCGCCATCAAGTAGTTTTCCTGCCCTATTGAGATACTCTACCCCTTCCTCCTGTGAGGGGACAGGGCTTTGAAAGGCCATATTAAAGTCTTCCTTCCACCCCACAAAGGTCATGTCGGTTCCACGATATGAGACGTAATGAGTTTTGTCGTCTATTTGATATGTTACAGCCGAAAATTGCTTTTCCTGCTTATAATCAAGTTTGTTCACATAGTATTTCATTTTTATATCTCTGAATCTGGGGCTGGCTGCAAGGGCATATAAAAGGTTGAGGTTTTTTTCTAAGAACATAACGCCTTTAAACATAGTGTCAAAATGCTCAGCCTTTAATAGATCCCCTATGCGAACCGGAGGAGTTTCATTTGAAAAGCCTGGTACGAGGCGTTCAAAATATATATAGCTGAACTGCGACAGTACCAGGCTGTCTACGGCTTTAAATTTTTTAACTTCAAAGCTGCTTAATTCATTTTTAACATAATCTATAATGTTTTTCATTTAGTCAACCCTGTTATTATCTTGTACTGAACTTGTAGACCGTTACTTGATGGTAGGTTTGTCCGGCATTAAGTACGGGAGATGGGAAATGACTATACTTCATTGAGTTTGGGAAATATTGCGTTTCAAGACATAATCCATGCCATTTATCATACATAACATCATTCTTGCCTTTACCTGCACCTTTAAGGCTATTTCCCGAATAAAACTGAACTCCTGGTTTTGTGGTCAGGACTGTCATCAGGCGTCCTGATTTTGGATCGTAGAGCTGTGCAATCTCTTTGGGTGTTTTATCTGCAGGTGTTGTTCTTAACACAAAATTATGATCATAGCCGTTTCCGAATCTCATCTGCTCATTGTCGTATGAATCAGAAAGACCGTCTCCTATACGCTTAAATTGTGTGAAGTCAAAGGGTGTATTTTTTACGCTGAGGATTTCTCCGGTGGGTAGAAGTTCTGAATTTATAGGAGTATAGAAATCAGCATCGATTTTGAGTTGATGATCTACTATTGTTCCGGAGTCATGGCCTGAGAGGTTAAAATATGAATGATTCGTCAAGTTTACAATGGTGTCTTTATCAGATGCGGCGTAGTATTCAATCTCTAAAGCATCTTGGTCTGTAAGCCTGTAAATTACTCTTACCTCTAGGTTGCCAGGATAATTTTCGTCCATATCAGGGCTGAATAAACTCAGTTCAAGTCCTTCTTTATCACCTGACTGGATTTTGACATCCCAAACCCTTTTATCGTAGCCTGTAATACCGCCGTGCAACTGATTATTTCCTTCATTTTTATTTAAAGTATACGTAATACCATTGAGCTCAAAAGATGCGCCTTCCAGACGATTTGAACAGCGGCCTATAAGGGCACCGAAAAACGGAGATCTGTCAAGGTAATCCTCCACTTTATCATAACCTAAAACCACATCAGCAAAATTTCCGCCTTTATCGGGGACATAAAGAGATACGACTATTCCTCCGTAGTTTAATATCTCGGCTTTAAGACCATTGTTATTGGTGAGAGTATAAAGATTCACACCGGTTCCATCCGGTAATTTTCCGAAAGGTCTGGATGTTATATTCATAAAACAACCTCCGTTCATTTGTAATTTTTGTCCTTCCATTATACACCATTTGCTGGTAATATTACAATTATACAAGTGACAGAGATACTTTTGATGGTTTTAATCAAATTTTAATCTCATTAATAGGCTCCCTTTATTAAAATGAGTTAAAATGAACAGGATGTGAATAATATTATCCGTTACCGAAAAATGTCGTTGTGAGGGTTACATAGCTGAGTACAAGGATCTTACCCGTAACCGCAAAAGATTCTTCATTCCGCTTCGGGACCTTCAGAATGACAGTGGGGGAAGATTCTTCATTCCGCTTCGCTTCATTCAGAATGACAAAGGGGGCGCTCAGAATGACAAAGGAGGCGCTCAGAATGACAAAGGGGGCGCTCTAAATGACAGTGGCTAAAGGTTCCACTTCATAGTAATGACAAAGGGCTAACGCTTAGAATGACACAACGACGGGCGTTTAACTGATATCAGCTGCTGTAAAGCGGCTATTACTTTGACTAAATAAAACAAACGAGGAGAACATGAAAACTTTACTGATAGCAATCAATGCAAAATATGAACATGAAAGTCTGGCTGTATGGTGTTTAAATGCCGCTTGCCACAGACATCATATTACGACAAAGGTTCAACAATACTCAATTAATGATTCGATGCAGAGAATCTGGGCATCAATTTTAGAGGAAACCCCCGATGTGGCGGCCTTTTCCTGTTATATCTGGAATCGTGAATTGATAGTCAAGCTCATTGGTGACTTAAAAAAAGCCAGGCCTGAATGTACAATAATAGTAGGTGGTCCAGAAGTCAGTTATGATGGATCAGAAAAAGAGTTTCACCCTATAGGGGCAGACTTTGTGGTAAAGGGTGAGGGGGAAGAAAGACTCCCGCTAATACTAAGAGCCATAGCGGAACAGAACCTCAATCATGCAAAAGAAATACTTGAAAAGTCGGTTGTATGCACAAAGAGGGATTATGCATCACCGTATACCGCTGAATACCTAAAACGGATTAAAGACAGGATTGCCTATATAGAGTCCTCAAGGGGATGTCCTTATCGGTGCTCCTATTGCTTATCTTCTGAAAGCACAAAGTTGGAATACTACCCTGTTGAAATTATTAAGGAAGATATCAGAAAGCTGGTAAATGCCAGGGCCAAAGTGATAAAGTTTGTAGACAGATCCTTTAATGTAAATGAGGAGCATTCTCTTAAAATATGGGACTTTATACGGGAGTTTGAAAATGAAAGAATAACCTTCCATTTTGAGATTAATCCCGATATCCTCACCAAAAGACAAATGGACAGTCTGCTTGCCATGCCTGCCGGATTGGTTCAGCTTGAAGCGGGTATCCAATCTGTAAACCCAAAAACGCTTGAAGCGGTTTCCAGAGTAATGAAGGTGGAAAAGGCCGTTGAGAACCTTAAAACCCTTATGAGCAAAGGGAACCTCCATATTCATGTGGACTTAATTGCAGGTTTGCCCTATGAAGATATGGACTCATTAAGAGAATCATTCAACACAATTTATCAAATAGGTGCCCACCACTTGCAATTAGGCTTTCTAAAGCTGCTTCACGGAACCAGGGTTCGGAGAGAAGCAGATTCACATGGTTATAAGTACAGAGATTACCCGCCTTATGAAGTTATTGAGAACAAATATATTTCATCTGCAGAAATGCTGGAGATAAAAGATATAGAAGAAGCTTTGGACCGCACCTTAAACTCCGGAAGGTTTACCTCAACGCTGAAATATCTTGAGAACTACTTTGCCGAGCCATTTTATCTTTACAAAGGCTTTGCAGAGTTTTTAAAGAGCCGGGGAAGATTGTATCAACCCATTGCTGCAGCTAAACTTTTTGAGTATCTGAGGAATTATGCTTTGCAGATTGATGGGATCAATAAACTGGAACTGGATTCATTTATTGCACTGGACTATGCCTGCTCAATAAAAAATACTGTTTTGCCCGAGTTTCTTAAAGACAGCGATGTGAAAGCGTTGGATGTTAAAAGACTATTGGAGAAGATACCTGATTTCGGATGGAAAAAAGAGTACAGAAAAAGGTTTATGGTGCTGGAAGGGCGTTTCCCAACCAAAATGGAAGGCAAAATAACCGCAGTTGAGAATAGAATAATAGTGGATACAGCAAACATTGATCCTGTTACTAAACGAGCGGATATCAGACCTTATGGCATCTTTACCCAGGATTGAAAATAGAGTAAAATAAATATATGCATGCAAGTATAAATGGTGGTGAAAATAAATTGAAATTATCTACAACAAGTAGAATAATATCCATTATATCAGGAGTAGCTGTTTTTGCCTTGCTTTTATTTTTGTTTAGGGATTTAACAGTGGCTCTTATTGCCGGCGTTTTAGGATGGCTTGTGGTTATCTTGTTTTTCTCCAAAAAAGAAAGAGATAATACCATTATTGCAGAGGGTATGACACGTTCTGATATTGATGACACCATTAAAAAAGGCCGTCAGCTGACTGGAGGCATGAGACAGGCAATAAAAAGATTGTCACAGCTTGAAGTAGCCAAAGAGGTTGAAGATTTATGTCGCATTGCTGAATCGATGTTTGACCTTCTTAAAAAGGATCCCAAGGATATTCGTATAGTAAAGCAATTTATAACATACTATTTAGAGCCTACCCATAAGATAATAGTAAAATATGTAGAGCTTGCAACTACAAGACCTATGCCGGCTGATGCAGTTGAGACACTTCTGAGAACCGAAAAATCATTAAAAGGAATCCGGACCACTTTTCTGCAGCAGAAGGAAAAGATGCTGGCTAATGACGTCCTTGATTTAGATACCGAAATAAAGGTCTTTGAAACCCTTGCAAATAACTATGGAACATCCACAAAAAAAGATAAAAATAATTTAAATCAGACAAGAAATGGTATATAATTTGTTTATAAAAAAAGGAAAGGTTTGGTAATGAATATGGATGCTCAAATACAACCGGTACCGGCTCAGAAAAATAAAAATGAAGTTGATAATTATGATGTTAATAAGTGGAATGAGATGACACCGGAGGAGAGACAGCAGGTATTGAATCTTGCAGCCCAGATTGATGTGTCAGATTCTCAAAGTGTTATTCAATACGGTAACCTGGCGCAAAGTGATATATCCAAGTTTTCTGACGCCATGCTGGACCAGATTAGAGCAAAGGACAGCGGTGAGGTTGGGGTAGTATTAACCGATCTTTTAACTAAGGTACAGGATGTAGACATCGATTCCATAGACCCAAATCAAAAGGGGTTTTCCCTCTCAAAATTATTCGGGGGAATAAAAAGAGAAACCCAAAAATTTATCTCCCGGTACGATAAGATAAGTGTACAGATAGAAAAGATAATTGATCAGTTGGATAGAGCCAAGCTGCAACTTATCCGGGATATAACAACGTTGGATACAATGTACGAGAAGAACCTGGATTATTTGAAACAGCTTGATATTTATATAATGGCAGGTTCACTCAAACTAAAGGATCTTAACGATAAAGTAATGCCGGAGCTTAAGGAAAAAGCCCAAAGAACCGGTGACGCAATGGACGCACAAAGAGTAAAGGATATGGCCGAACTCATTTCAAGGTTTGAAAAGAAAATCCATGATTTGAAGCTGAGTCGTATGATTGCAATTCAAAGCGCACCACAGATTCGCCTGATCCAGAATAACGATCAGACCCTGGTGGAGAAGATCCAAAGCTCTATCATGAACACGATTCCCCTTTGGAAGAACCAGATAGCAATTGCCATTACAATGCTTCGCCAGCAATCAGCCCTAAGGCTTCAAAGGGATGTTACAAATGCCACCAATAATCTTTTAGCACGTAATTCAGAGATGCTTAAGACCAGCTCAATCGATATTGCCAGGGAGAATGAGCGGGGAATTGTGGATATCGAGACATTGAAGAAGGTTAATGAAGACCTTATTATAACTTTGGAAGAAACCTTAAAAATTCAGCAGGAAGGCCGTGAAAAGAGAGCCCAGGTTGAGATAGAACTTAAGACTATGGAGAATGACATAAAGAATAAACTAATGGAATTAAAGGACAGGGTATAATAAAAGAGAGAGAAATATGACAGGCTTCAAGCCTTGACATATGCTGTCTTTTAAGAATATAATTTATTGGCCACGATAAATAAAGTAAATGCGATGATCGGACCAGTAAGATTCTTGAGTATTATCCTTAAAGAGAGCAGGGAAAAGGGTTTCATCCTGGAGGAAGCCCTTGGTGAAAGCCCGCAGGATAAAAGAGTCTGAATATCAGCCGTGAGCAGCAGCCTGAAAAGGTGGAACTCCGCCCCAATAAGGTGAGCCGGTGAAGGACCGTTATTCCTATGAGTGACAGTTACCAGATCGCTAATAACTGTTATTTGGGTGGTACCGCGGATATAAGCTTTTCGTCCCATATATGGATGAAAGGCTTTCTTGTTGTTGTATAATATAGTGTGTTTAGACACTTTGTAATAATTTAAGTGCATACTTAACAAAAAGAGAGGATTGATAAAATGTCAGTGGATTACGGAAAAACACTGAATTTGCCAAAAACTGATTTTCCCATGCGAGGGGGGCTTCCCGAAAAAGAGCCTCAGATATTGAAATCATGGCAG
>DUNT01000120.1 GCA_012839205.1 Clostridiaceae bacterium | reverse complement strand
ATCATGCGCTATCCTAAGCATCTTCAAAGACATTGCTTCATCCCTGGCCCCGTCATCAACCCCTGGAATTATATGACTGTGAATATCTATGTACACTGAAAAGCCTCCCCTTTCATTCCATTATCGAAAAAAACGCCTGATAAAGGAATGAAATTTTCGGGCAATATATAAGATACCCGGCCTTATAGGTCTTGCCAAAAGCCACAGCTCAGCAGCAAATCTATAAGCTGCATTAGTACAGGAAATCCTTTTTCCCTTTCGTATTACATCAGTTGCAACAGCCAGAACAGCATCCTCTTTTATCGGACCTTCGATCCATGTCTGCGAATCACCCAGCATATAATAATCTGTTCCTTTAACATGATGTATGCGATGAAGGGCGTGTATTCCATCTTCACCAACGTACAGGACTATATCGCCACGCACGGGTTTTTTCAAGCCGATTGAAGAAATCACAGCTTCATCTCGTCCTCCCACAAGCAATGGATACATGCTCATGCCCTTCAAGGGTATTCGTAATCTATAACCTTTGGAGAGGATCGGTAATATTGCGGATGTCCAATCGGCTGCAGAAATAACAACTTCTTTCAGCCCAGGTCCAGACATTTTCTAACCATCTCTACCGCTTCATAATCAGGCCGGCATTCAAGCAAATAAAACTCTGTACTTTTTGCCAGCATACCTATGCTATTCAGAAAACAATTCGTAAGATCGTTATTCCAAGGCAAAAGAAAGCATCTTCCCGCCAAATACAGATACGCTTCCATAAAATCCAGTTTTTTTATGCTGTTGACCTTAGCCTGCTGAAGAAAAACCACCGCTCTTAAAAGACCACTTTTATTTAAAAATTGCCCCGAAGTTCCGCACCAGGGCAAGCCATAAGCAATAGGGCCATCTTCTGAGATCCTGCAAGCTGTGACATCACCATCTAATATGCTTACGCCGTAGCTTTCCTGCCATAGTCTTGCATGGGTAGATTTACCCACCCCCGACTTTCCCGAAAATGCGATAACCTGTTCCTCCCATAGAATCGAACATGAGTGTAAAAGCAAACCATTATTCCGGGATAAAACAATAATTATCACGTCTCTGAGCCCTGCCAATATCCCTTCTTTTATATCCATGATCACATCTTCATCTTCAGGCGGAAAAAAATCAGGAGATACGTATAATTCCCATTCAGTATAATTATTTGCAGCTATGATACATGACGGTATATCATGCCTGTCATTAGTTTTTACTATGGTACCTTTATAACTATATATAGAAGTGGCGTACACTTCTGCCAACACTTGGGGATCCTTTGCTGAAAAACTATCCTTGGAAAAATCTTCGAAGCAAATAGCACAATGAATGTCATGACTCATCGAATCAATCTCGAAAGCCCTTAAATTCTCATGTGCTGCCCAAAAAGGCAAATCGATCCTAAGAACCAGTCCCGCTATGGAATAATTCGGCAATTTGTCTTCACTCCAAAAAAAAGGCACATTGTAGATGTGCCTTGTATTCTATCTCTGTTCTATGTATATATCAAATTAAGTGCTGGCATTTGATTTTAATGCAGCATACCCTTCACCAGAAGGTGGCCATTCGTTGTCAATTTCTATACAACCATTTTTAATGTTTCCTTTGTTGCATTTTGTAAAAACATTCTCAAATTGCGCGTAAGCTTTTGTTTCCAGAACAGGTTTTGAATAATCCTTTTTCATAAATACACCTTCTTCCTACCAATATGCAATAATGGTTTTTTTGATTAATTTTGCTATTTTTATACACCCAGAATATCATACATTGTTACCCTTGTCCACCTATTTTTTTCTCCTGGCCCTTTCCATGGCAATACCGCAGATATACTCTGAAACATTATCAAAGCTGCCTGTTTCAGACTGAAGTATAGCCGGGCAATTAGAACATTTCCCATTTGCATATTCACAAATCTTACATTTCTCCGGAAGCCCAATATCTTCAAAAAGGCCTGGGAGCCTGTCCCAGGCATTCTTAAAACCTTCCTCAAACGGTAAGGTATAAGGGCCGGAAAACGATCCGCAAGGAAGCATCTTTCCATCCCAGCTGATCCAGTACATTGACTTAGCTGCTAAACAGGTCAATATCTTTGGGGGCAAATCAAATCCATACTCCTTAACCCCGATATAGTTATCTGTATCCATATTTTTTTCAAGAGCAATCTCGTCAGAATTATTAAGCGAATTATAGTATTCAGCGTTATATCGATATAACTCAAATATTTCCATGGGAGATAACCGGACATTTTCAACCTCAGAGCTGGCACCCCTTATTGCCTTATTAAGAAAAGCGTTAATTGCATAACGCTTTGTATATTTGTTGGCTATTCTCCGTATTTCATCCAACTCAACCACGTTGTCTTTTATGAAGGTAGTCCGCACCTCCAATTCAGTCGGGATCGATGAAAGCATTTCCAACCCTTCAATGGTTTTGTAAAAAGTAGCGGCTGAGCCGCAAACCTTCTTATAAGTTTCGGCGGATGCACCGTACAGAGTGATATTAACAGCAGTAGGAGGATATTTATTAAACAGTTCCAAGTATTTCGCGTTCATAAGCGTAGCATTAGTGTTCAGCGTGATGATAAAGCCCATTTGACAAATTGCTGTATAGATTTCTGCGAAATCTTCCCTCAAAAGCGGTTCTCCGCCGGTGATCAACAGATTCAAAGTCCCTGCATCTGCCGCTTCCCTGGCGAGAGAAATCCATTCTTTCGCGGTCCTTTCCCTGCCTATTCCCCGCATCTTGGATGGTTCAAGCCTTACATAGCACATTTTGCAGTTCAAATTGCACCTGGCTGTCAGCTCAAAAGTACCTCCCAAAGGGACATGCCGTTGAGCTGCACGGGCTGCAAACGTGATCTCATTGCTGTTCCATTCCTTAGCGAGTTGATTTTTCCTGCTAGTATTTGTTTTCATTCTTCCAGCACACCGCTTTCCCGCGCCTTGTCCAGAAATTCATCCAGATCTTTTTTGGCAGTTTCCTCATCAACTTCATACTCCTGGAGTATGGAATCTAAAAGATTGTTATATGTGTTTTCTTCAATCAGTTGATTCCAGATAAAATATCCTGAGTTATTGAGAGTCATTAGTCCTTTAAAATCAATTACCCTTGAACCTACGGGTACCACTATGTAACAATCAGCAATTTCTCTTAACAGAAAACCTTCTTTAATTCTCATTTTTGCCTCCTGTCCACCTTAGTTTTCTTTCTCAGTTTCTTTGTCTTTTCCTCATCGTCATTATAGTAATAATAGGGATAATAATTGTTGCCAACTGCCTTTTTATCAAGATGGTTAAGAACAACACCGATAATATTTGCGTTTACATTATCTAATATTTCCCGGGCTATTTTTACTGCATCTATTTCGGTTTTTCCCGATTTTACCACTAATATAGTACCATCAGCATAGGTTGAGATTATTGATGCATCAGTAATACCGCCTACAGGCGGTGAATCCATTAATACTATGTCATACTTGTTTTTTACATTTTCCAAAAAACTCTTCATGGCATTGGAGCTTAATAACTCAGATGGGTTTGGAGGAATTCTGCCACTGGTTAGAATATCTAAGTTCTTAACAACATCATGCTGTATAAAGGACATAGCATCCTTTTGCAAAGTCAGTAAATTTGTAAGGCCTCTATCATTTAATAGCAGAAATACTTTATGCAGCATCGGTTTTCTAAGATCTGTATCAATAAGAAGCACCTTATTTCCGCCCTGAGCCAAGATAACAGCAAGATTAGCTATGGTAGTAGTCTTTCCCTCCTTAGGCCCGGAGCTTGTAACTAATATGGTTTTTAGAGGCTTGTCCACACTCAAAAACTGTATGTTGGTTCTTAATACCCTATATGCCTCGGAAACAGGGGATTTTGGGTTATTATAAGTAATAATTGTGTCTTTTTCCAACATAATTAAACCCCATTCTTCTCTGCTTTAAAAGTCGGTATAGTACCAATAACCGGCAAATCCAAATGCTTTTTAACATCTTCCGGCGTTTTAACAGTATTATCAAAATATATAATCAGGAGTATTATTCCCATACCAACGATAAGGCCTAATATAATTCCAATCATGTAATTCAGTCTGTGGTTGGGAGATACAGGATATGGCTGCAGCTCAGCTCTATCAATTATTTGTACATTTTCTATCTGCATTATTTCAATAATTTTCTTCTGTAGCACTTCTGCAACTTTATTGGTCAGTTCCATTGCCATCTGTGGATTAGTATCATTAACTGATATTTGAATTACTCTGGATTCATTTTTCTGGCTGACCACAATCTTTCCGGCTAAAGAGGCCGGGCTCACATTTCGAAGTCCCATTTCTTCAATTACTTCTCTGGCGACTAATTTACTTTTTGCCAGTTCACGATAGTCATTAATAAGGATTGAACCCAGAGATAAATCGCTTGTTTGTATTCCTTCTGATTCAATATTCTTTCCTACATATAGAGTTGTACTGGATGAATAGACAGGAATGGTAAAGTAATTTGTCCATATGTATGCGGCTGAACCAGATATAAGAATGCAACTTACAAAAACCCACCATTTACTGAAAACTAATCTAATCAGGTCTTTAATATTAATTTCTAGCATTGAATCCTCCAACTTGGCTTAAAAACGTCTGACTTGGTTGCTGATATTAATTGCTATTACTTACTAAATTTTCTTTTTTAATTATAACATGTTTATATTACCTCTGACTAGTGTCTGCCATTATATCTTTATTGAATGCGTTTTTTATTATATCGTTTATCAATTCATTTATATTTAATTTTAAAAAACATTTCCTTTTGTTTTTTCTTATAAACATATCCATACAAATAATTAATATGAAGTATCAGGAGTGTAGTAAAAACTACACTCCTGTTTAGCATTAATCAAGAATACCCTGTAGGTGTGTGCCAAACTCCTTCATCGTCGGTCCATGGTTGGCCATCAGCTTGTGGATTATATTTTGTACCGCTTTCAGTTTTGTCTACACCAAGTTGAATTATTTGGGGATTAATCCACTCTTTTTTCATAATTCTCACCTCCTTCCAAGTGTGAATGTTCTGTTAACTTAATAATAAAAATGAGACCTGAAACGCCTCTGGTATAATGGAATCACCAAAAAACACATTACCTCCCAGAAAGGAGCGTTCAAGTCTCATGACTATTATACCATCAAACGTAGT
>DUNT01000119.1 GCA_012839205.1 Clostridiaceae bacterium | reverse complement strand
CTGAGCGAAGCGCAGCGCCCCCCATAGTCATCCTGAGCGAAGCGCAGCGGAGTCGAAGGATCTTATATATTAACATAAACCACAGCGAAGAATCTTCAGGAATCTTCGCTGTACTTTTTTACCCAGAATAATATTATTAGGAATGTTTGTCCCTCTTCTTTATATATGATAGAATATGAGAAAATCATGTGTAAACCTGATAAGAGGCAATGTTGCAATGAACGATGTTAAGGTAATGAGATCATTAAAGCCTGTTTATAATAAAGCCCTTATTCTTTCCAGGCTGGGTTATGACAAATACCGCACCACGCTTCCGGATAAAACTATGCGCGAAATAGAGAGTCTAATTAAAGACACTGAAAACACCTTAAATATCACAGCAGCATACCGAATTATCGGTATCAAGCATATAAATTCTCCGCAGATTATACTTGAGGACGGAACCACACTTTCTGGAAAGAGGCTTTCAAAACTTTTGGAAAATAGCCGACAGGCTTTGATAATGGGTGCCACAGGAGGAGCAAAGATAATGGAGCTCATTGCAGGGCTGCAGGAAGAGGGTAAAATGAGCGAAGCTGTTGTAATTGATGCAGCGGCGTCCGAGATAACCGACTCGGCTTTGGACTTTGTTATGGCAATGGTGGAGCAGTATTTAAGACCAAAAGGTAAGTTCTTGACTAAAATGCGATTCAGTCCTGGATATGGTGACTTTGATATTCTACAACAGAAGGAATTTTACAGATTATTGAAAGCACAGGATTTAGGGATAATTTTGAATGAGGCCTGTTTACTTATACCTGAAAAGTCTGTTTTTGCAATAGCCGGTATTTGTTAAGAGCTAGAATAGAGGTTGATTTTCCATGACAAAAAAGGAATTTAAAAAACTGTTTCAGAACAGATTGATCCTTTTAGACGGAGGAATGGGTACTCTGCTTCAGAAGGCAGGTATGCCAAGCGGTGTTTGTCCTGAAAAATGGGCAACTCTAGAAAGTGACCTTATAAAGGAAATACAAAGAAAATATATTGAAGCAGGGTCAGATATAATATACACTTTTACCTTTGGGGCAAACCCAATAAAACTTTCAGAGTACGGTATCGAAGACGAAACGTATAACCTGAACAAAACTCTTGCTGAAATAGCCCGGGATGCAGCCGGCAATGATGCGCTTGTGGCAGGGGATATTTCGTCCTGTGGCAGCTTGCTGTACCCATTTGGGAGTGTCATGTTTGAAGAAGCGGTGGAAGGCTTTAAAAAGCAGGTAAAAGGCCTTTTGGACGGCGGCGTGGATTTATTCGTTATAGAGACCATGATGGATTTACAAGAGGCTAGGGCGGCTCTGATTGCAATAAATGAAAGCTGTGATTTGCCTGTTATGGTAACCCTGACTTTTGAAGGCCAGCGCACATTAATGGGAAGTGACCCGTTAAGTGCTTTAGTGACGTTACAATCATTAGGTGCCGATGCGGTAGGTTGTAATTGTTCCGGTGGTCCTGCTGAAATGGTGGATATTATAAAGAAGATGAAACCATATGCCAAAGTTCCTCTTATAGCCAAGCCGAACGCCGGAAAACCCAGGCTGGAAAACGGTGTAACCGTATATGACATGGATTCGGAGAGCTTTGCATCCTATACTGAGGATTTGGTTGCAGCAGGTGTAAATGCTTTGGGTGGCTGCTGCGGCACAACACCTGAATATATCCGGAGAATCCGGGAAATTACAAACACTATGAAACCTGTAAAGATTAAGCGAAAGCCCTATAGTCTGGCATGCTCAAACAGGAGAACCGTTGAAATCCATGATACCCTTTCTTTTGCCGTTATTGGAGAAAGACTCAATCCTACGGGAAAAAAGTTTTTAAAAGATGCTTTGTTAAGAGGCAACATGGATGTGGTTTCAGATATTGCCAGAGAACAGGTTGAAGCCGGGGCAATGCTGCTGGATGTTAATGCCGGTGTCCCCGGAATAGACGAAAAAGAAACCTTAAAGGCTATGGTCAATGAGGTGTGTAACTCTGTACCAGCTCCTGTTTTAATTGACACCTCAAATCCCGAAGCATTGGAAGCCGCATTAAGAATATATCCGGGAAGAGCTATCGTAAATTCAATATCAGGCGAAAGTAAAAAAATCGAGGCTCTGCTTCCCATAACTAAGAAATATGGTGCAATGTTTGTTCTGCTTCCCGTTGACGATAACGGTGTGCCGGAAACCGCTGAAGAGAGAATTGAGATTATAAAGAGAGTTTATGCTAAAGCAAGAGAATTTGGTTTTGGTAAAGAGGATATCCTTGTGGATGGTCTAGTGATGACTATTGCATCCAATCCATCGGGTGCACTTGAGACCTTGAAGGTTATATCGTGGTGTAAAAAAATCTATAGAATAAATACCACAATAGGACTTTCCAACGTTTCCTTCGGGTTACCCTCAAGAGAGAATATAAATGCCGCTTTTTTGGCAATGGCTGTAGCAAATGGCTTAACTTCCGCCATATTGAATCCGAATAATCAACAGATGATGCAATGTGTGAAGGCTTCAGACGCACTTGCGGCAAGGGATAAGAGCGGAATTCTATATATTGAGTATTGCTCAGATATAAGCCGTGAGCTGGATAAAACGCCAGGAAAACCAGAAAAACAACAAGAAACTGTTTTAAAATCACTTTATGATGCTATAATAAATGGGGACGGAGATGCGGCTGAGGAGCTGGCAAAACAGGCACTGATAAGCGGAAAAATGCCGAAGAAAATAATAGATAAAGAGATGATTCCCGCAATTCAGAAGGTGGGGGATCTCTACGAACAAAAACAATATTTTCTGCCTCAGCTCATAAGAGGTGCCGAAGCCATGGAAAAGGCCATGGCGGTGCTTGTTCCGGAGCTGGGGAAGGGCAATGAAGGCAGCATGGAGAGTAAGGGAACCATTGTAATTGCAACAGTTAAGGGAGATGTCCATGATATAGGTAAGAATATCCTTGCCATGTTGCTTAGAAATCATGGGTTCGATGTGATAGACTTAGGAAAGGATGTTGAGTCAAGGCGGATAATTGATGCCGCAAAAGTTAAAAATGCGGATATAATAGCACTTTCAGCCCTTATGACCACAACAATGAACCAAATGCCGCAAGTTATGTCTGATATGAAGAGGGAAAATCTCAGTTGCCATATGATGGTAGGGGGAGCAGTTGTAGACCGGAGCTTTGCAGAGAGTTTCGGGGCATACTATAGTAATGATGCGTATAGTGCTGTAAAACTTGCTACCGAAATAATAAAACGGAATAAAAATGGGGGTTAACCTATGGAAGGTTTTTTAAGACTCGGATTTTTTTCAATGGCTGAGAAAATCACGGAGACACTGAGCGGGTCTTTTGCATATATTCTGACCGGCGCAGTTATTGTAGCTATCTGGATTTACTTTTTGTTTTTAGTACCCAGAAAACAAAAACGATATAATAAATTATCTGATTATTTGCTGGATGTTCTGAATTTTGAAGTAATGCTGGGCAGCGGCTTGGCTAAAATTCTCTATATAGCTTTCGCAATTGTACTCGTCGTGGTTGGAATAGTGGCCATGTTTGTAACAAATTTTTTCATAGGTCTTTTAGGGACACTTATTTTGGAAATTATTCTAAGAGTGCTGTTCGAAATTTTTATGGTCATATTCTCTATTCAGACAAATGTGATAACTATCAGGGAAAAAATAGAGAAGCGGAGAGATGCCTATTATTACGAGGACGAATAAGATTTCCACGGCAAATATTTAAAAGTGAACGGGAGATGACATAATTGTTTAAGTCAAAAGTGCCACAACGCAAAATAATGGCAGTGGCTATTATTTTGTTATGGTTTTCGAATTACATCTATGTTCCTTTTCTCAGTACATACGCTGCATCGGCTGGAGCGTCTTTATCCATGGTAGGATTAATAATCGGCTCTTATGGTTTAATTCAGATGCTTTTACGTATACCAATCGGTATTTTGTCTGACACAATCAAAAATCGGCGATTGTTTCTTTTTTCTGCTATGTTTTCCTCGCTGTTAAGCGGGATAGGTTTTTACTTTTTTTCATCACCGGTACTGCTGCTGTTTTGCAGGGCATTAGCGGGATTGTCTGTGTCGAATTGGGCAATTTATATAACTACTTTTTCTGCTTTTGCAAATGACCAAAGCAATTCAAAGGCTATTGGAACCGTTAATTCGCTTAATGCAATAGGAACGATCAGTGCTTTCATTCTGGGGGGAATCGTTGCACAATATATTGATGTGAGGACTACTTTTTTAATCACAATCATAGCCAGTTCATTGGGCATTCTTTTGATGCTGTTCGTAGAAGAAACATACCAGCAGAAAGAAGATAGTAAAAAGATGTCGATAAATGACTTGAGCATTGTAATTAAAGATCCGAAACTCTTATTTTACTCAGGGATTGCACTATTGTTCCAATTCATTGCAGCATCTTCGATAAATGCTTTCGTGCCGACTCTTTTCAGTGAAGCTGGGGCAAGTGAGTTTCAAAAAAGTTTAGGCACAACACTTGCAACGCTTCCCATGATTTTTGCAGGTCCGTTGTCAGTCGGATTATTCAGCAAAAAATTCGGCCCCAATTTAACCAGTATCATTAGCTTTATTATTATTTCGCTGCCTATGTTTTTCTTTTCATTCACAAAAAATATAACTGTCCTGTTGGCATTACAGTTTTTAGCTGGTATCGGAAATGGCCTTCTTATGTCATTGCTCATGTCACGTGCCACCAGTCATTTTCCTGAAGAGACCAGGTCGACGGCTATAAGCATATATCAGGCTGTCTATAGCATTGGTATGTTTATTGGCCCTGCCATAACAGGAGTAATCAGTACCACTTTTTCTTTACAGGCAGCTTTTATCTGTTTAGGACTGATAGGAATATCCGCAATTATTGTATTATTAGTATATAATCCGCCTGAAAAGGATGCTGCCGGTATAACAGACGAACTATCTGCTTAAATTGAAATTTCGGTACTATTTTCTTATACCTAAGTACTAGACAAAGGCCTCAGCTTATGCTAGAATATATTTCGCTGCATGTCTGTAGTACATGCGGGTGTAGTTCAATGGCAGAACATCAGCTTCCCAAGCTGATTGCGAGGGTTCGATTCCCTTCACCCGCTCCAGCAGGAAAGTCATATTACCTAATAAATTGCCCTCATAGCTCAGTAGGCAGAGCGCATCCATGGTAAGGATGAGGTCATCAGTTCGATTCTGATTGAGGGCTCCACAAAGTAAAAGAGCATCCATTTGGATGCTCTTTTACT
>DUNT01000118.1 GCA_012839205.1 Clostridiaceae bacterium | reverse complement strand
TGTCATCCTGAGCGCAGTCGAAGGATCTTGCACTATGTGTCATCCTGAGCGCAGTCGAAGGATCTCTTACGGTATCACATAAGATTCTTCATTTCGCTTCGCTACATTCAGAATGACATGAGGGGGCTCAGAATGACAAGTATTATACCAAAAGCAGCAAAGTACAGTATAACAAAATTACCGGAGGCCGATATGGTGAGTAAAAAACTGAACAGGAAGACCTTAATATTTTTAATACTGATTATTATGCTGGCCATAGGCCTGAGATCAGTGGTTTTCTTAAAGCAGATGAATAATATGAATTTAAGCTATGATCCTAAAAATTACTGGATTATGTCACATCAGATGGTTGATGATGGCATTTACGGCTATGCTTACGATATTCCATCAGGTGAGTCTAATGCTCGGGTCATGCCGGGTTACCCTCTTTTTCTTGCTGCAGTGTATAAGATATTAGGAGATAAATATCTTCAGATTACCGCTGTAAGGCTCTTGCAGGTTATAATCAGCACACTTTCGGTACTTCTTGGCTTTTTATTTGCGAAAAAAGCGTTTAAGAATGATTTGACAGCGCTTTTAACCGCATTATTCATGGCCATATACCCTACCTATGTTTTATCCACCGTTATGCTTCTTACAGAAACCCTGGCTTTGTTTACCATGATTTTATACTTTTACTTGTGTCTATATGCCTTTGAATCGGGGAAAAAAGCCATTAATTTAATAACCGGCATCGCATTTGGTGCGCATTTGATGATAAGGCCGGCCTTGCTGCCGCTTTTTATATTTCCGTTCATTTTCGCTCTTATTTCCAGAGCTGACCACCATTCTGAACGCAACAGTCTTTCTGAGCCCAATTGTCATTCTGAGCGCAGCGAAGAATCTTCCAGGTTTACCATAAGTCAAAAGAACCGTCCCCTTGCCTCGATGTTCCTCTCCCAGCTTATAGGCCTTGTTCTTGTTATGGCTCCGTGGTGGATAAGAAACATTATTTCTCTCGGTTCATTTATTTTGACAGCCGAAGGCTCCGGTAATCCCTTTCTGGCAGGAACATACCCGTATTTTCAGGATTATATGCTGGATGTAGCAGAAGAAATGCGTGGAGATAATGACCTGCAGATGGCATATGGTTTAAAAAGGCTCATTAATGGGCTTAAAACAGATTTTTGGCTGTATTTTAAATGGTTTACCATAGGAAAAACCGCTTATATATTCCATGAACCCTATCTTTCCAGACTACTTATAAATTCAGAAGTTCCATCACGGATTATACACTTTTCCATCCTTATACCCGGTGTAATGGGCAGTATATTTCATGCTGCAAAGAGCATAAAATCTTTTTGGTTCTATTTCTACGGACTTGCTATACTTGGGCTCCAGCTGATGTTTGTCCCGGACCCGAGATTTGCATATTTGATATTGTTTTTTATAATAGTAGGAGCAGCTCATTTGATAAGCTATATAGCGGAATTTATAAAGGGGAGATACAGAAAGATTCCTCGCTAACACTCAGAATGACAGGGAGAGTGCCATCCTGGGCGCAGCGTAGCACTACCCCGCTACCCCACCAGTCATCCAGAGCGAAACGTAGCACTACCCCACCTGTCACCCTGAGCGGAGCCGAAGGATCTTTTACCTTATCACATAAGATTCTTTATTTCGCAACGCTGCATTCAGAATGACATAAAAGCGCTAATAATGGCAGTAATGGAACCATGAAAGGCAAATGAAGTCATGAAAGACAATAATAATAATACAGAAAGCATAAAAACATTGATAATAATCCCTGCTTACAACGAAAGCGAAAACCTCCCCAAACTCTTCAGCGCGCTAATAGAAGCAGAGGGAGACTTTGACATTATCGTAATTAACGATTGTTCAAGGGACAATACCGAAGCCATTTGCATAAACCACAACATCAAGGTTGTATCCCTGCCGGTGAACCTGGGAATCGGAGGTGCTGTTCAGACGGGATATCGCTATGCCCTATATAATAATTATGACATTGCCATACAGATAGACGGAGACGGTCAGCATGACCCAAAATTCATACCCTACCTGATTAAGCGTATCAAGGAAGGCAACCATCTTTGCATAGGCTCCCGGTTCATTGAAAATGAGGGCTTTCAGTCTTCCAAAATCAGGCGGGTAGGAATTAAATATTTTTCATGGCTTATCAAACTTTTAACAGGTACTCTCATAACCGACCCTACATCAGGCTACAGGGCTTGCAGCCGGGAGGTCATCAAACTGTTTGCCAATGATTATCCGAAGGATTATCCCGAGCCGGAAACAGTGGTTACTGTTCTAAAAAACAAACTAAGGGTAAGCGAGATGCCGGTAATAATGAATGCCAGAGAAGGCGGCAAATCTTCAATTACCAGTCTTAAAGGAATATATTATATGATAAAGGTGACTATAGCTATTCTGATAGCATCCATATCCAGGAAAACAGTGGCAGAGGAAGATTAATATGAATATGAGCGGTACATTACGAACATCTCTTATAATAGGCTCGATACTGTTCTTTGTGTTTATCATTAATATGATAAGAACAAAGAAGCTGGAACTAAAATATGCTCTGATATGGATTCTTACCAGCCTGAGCTTTATTATTATGTCAGTTTTCCCCGAAACAGTGTTCATGGTGGCAAGAATACTCGAGGTTGAAGTGGCCGCAAATGCCTTGTTTTTGTGCATAATATTTCTATTGCTGCTTATGGTGTTTGCACTTACAGTGGCAGTATCCCGCCAGGCAATTCGTACAAAAAGGCTTGTCCAGGAGCTGGCTCTGCTGAAAGCTGAGTTTGAAGAAAAAAACAAAACGTCAAAGCAGTAAAACAGTAAAAGGTCATAAAACCGGCATAATATTGTTGGAGCCAATGCTTGATGCCAGAAAGCATTTACCTGAATATATCTATGTAAAACCCTTATTGCATGTATTTTGTTGTAAACAAATATAAATATTGACAAACATATGTTCTTATATTATAGTGAATGCAGATTTATTAATACATTAATATAACCGGTAAAAGCACTACTGGACAAAAGCAGATTTTATATGATATTATTACAAATGCCGCAAAAAACAGCTTTGCGGTTAATCCTTGCTCTGTGGTAGACACAGGGCCGCATGAGTCCAGAAGGAGGTGACACGGTTATGAAAAAGTATGAAGCAATGTATATCATTACTCCAACCGTTGATGAGGAGCAGATGAAAGCCATTGTTGAGAAATTCAATGAATTGATTTCTGAACACGGTGAGCTCGAAAAGGTGGAGGAATGGGGCAAAAAGAAGCTTGCTTACGAAGTCCAAGACCAGAAGGAAGGGTACTACGTGCTCGTATACTTCACGGCAAATTCGGAATTCCCGCTTGAGCTTGAAAGAAATTTCAAAATCAACGAGAATATCCTTAAGTACCTTATTATAAACAGGGATAAATAATTCTTCCCTGCCGGTACTTTTACTATGGCCGAAACAATTATGTATAGGTGGTGTTTTGATTGAATAAGGTAATTTTAATGGGGAGGCTGGTAGCTGACCCGGAGACTCGATACACGCAAAACAACATTGCAATGAGTCGTTTCAGAATTGCTGTTAACAGACCTGGAAGACCTCAGGAAGGGCAGCCTAATGCTGACTTTATCCAGATTACTGCCTGGAGACATACTGCTGAATTTGTAGGAAAATACTTCCGCAAAGGGCAGCAGGTATTAGTCGAAGGGTATATTCGCAACAACAACTGGGTTGATAAGGATGGAAATAAGCGATACAGCGACGAAATCCATGCTGATCAGGTTTATTTTGCAGACAGCAAGCGGGATTCAGGCCCCACCAATACATTTGGAGGCGGCATGCCTCAGGTTTCGCAGCCGGAGTTCCAGGTTAAAAGTCCTGAGAACGGAGATGGGTTCTACGCCATCAGCGAGGATGACGAGGACCTTCCATTCTGATTTATTAATATTCGTCATAATTACACGCAATTTTTACCTTCTGCCCTTTAAGGCCGGAGGTTTCTTTTTATCTTATTAAAATTTTAAATGTATACATATATCATTATTATAATGTATACATAAATATATACATATGTCATTCTGAGCGCCCCATGTGTCATTCTGAGCGCCAGCGAAGAATCTTGCCGCCCCGTGTCATTCTGAGCGCCCTCCCCTTATGTCATTCTGAGCGAAGCGAAGAATCTTATACGTTAACACAAAAGATCCTTCGACTCCGCTACGCTCCGCTCAGGATGACAATTTAGGGAGGGTTTCGCGACCCTTAGGATTGACAAAATGTATGAGATTCTGAGCGCCCATGTGTCATTCTGAGCGCCCTCCCCTTATGTCATTCTGAGCGAAGCGAAGAATCTTTCTTCACTTTGTTCAGTAAGACCTAATTAAGGTGACTATCATTAATAAAGGAGACGACTATGCAAATCGGAAACCTCACTCTAAAAGGCAACATATTTCTCGCTCCCATGGCAGGGGTGACAGACCTTCCTTTCCGTATTCTGTGCAAGGAACAGGGAGCTTCATTGGTGTACACCGAAATGGTAAGTGCAAAGGCAATGCACTACAATGATGCAGAAACTTTGAAACTTACAGAAACCCACCCTGATGAAAGACCGATAGGGGTACAGATATTTGGTTCGGAGCCGGAAATAATGGCTGAGGCTGCAGAGAGGTTATCGGCCAGAGACGATATAGCTTTAATAGATATTAATATGGGCTGCCCTGCACCTAAAATTGTTAAAAACGGTGAAGGTTCAGCTCTTATGAGAAAGCCTGATTTAGTCAGACAAATAGTTAGAGAGGTTGTTAAAGCCTCCTTAAAGCCGGTAACCGTTAAAATCAGAAAAGGCTGGGATGAAAACAGCGTTAATGCCGTAGCCATTGCAGCAATTTGTGAAGAGGAAGGGGCTAAGGCCGTAACTGTTCACGGCAGAACAAAAATGCAAAATTATTCGGGAAAAGCTGATATAAATATTATTAAAGAAGTTAAAGAGGCACTTACCATACCCGTTATCGGAAATGGAGACATCAAAAGCCCGGAAGATGCCAAAAAGGTGTTGGATATATCTGGATGTAATGCTATAATGGTAGCCAGAGGTGCCCAGGGTAATCCGTGGATATTTAAAAATATTGGTGATTATTTAGAAAAAGGGGTATATAACAATAAACCGGATAATAAATTTATTCTTGAAACAATACTTAGACACTACTCCCTCATGGAAAAAACGAAAGGCGAGAAAATCGCTGTTTTAGAAATGAGGAAGCATATAGCTTGGTATCTCCATGGTTTTTATGACAGTGCCAGAATTCGTGCAAGCATTTTTAAGACTCAAAGTAAAGAAGAAGTAATAAATATACTGGAAAAAGCCTTAATTTAACCGGTAATTTACCGATAATATTAAGGGTATGTTACAGTAAAAATACCTAACCCCTTAATAAGTTACATTTTGTTTACACCTAGGTTTGAATTGTTGACCCCCCTAAGTGGTGGTGATATAATCAAAAACGAATTCATGATGGATAGGCTATCTTATCCATTTGAATCAATAAAGCAAACAAAGCCGGATTGCTTACTAGGAAGCAGGCGCGATCCGACTTTGAAAAACCCATGACCTGCTTCCAAAACAAAAAGGGAGGATTTTCATTATGAGAAACCTTAAGAAATTATTAGCAGTAATCCTCAGCGTTGTGATGATCGCATCGATGATGGTTCCTGCACTCGCAGCTAATACCTATGAAGCTGAAGCTCTTAAGCTCCAAGCTATCAATGTATTCGCTGGCGGACCGGAAGATCTGAAATTGGATGAAGGCGTTACAAGAATCCAGGGCCTTACATTCGCAATTAGAGCAGCCGGAAAAGACGATGATGCTCTAGCAATGGAAGACGAGGAAGTAGATACAATCCTCGCTGATTGGACAGATGCAGATTCTATCCCTCAATGGGGCAGAAAATATGCTGCATACGCAATCAAGAACTCTATCACAGTAGGATTAAGCGCAACCGAGAAGATTTTTGGTGCTCTGAATCCTATCAGCGGAACTTCATTCTTAGTTTTCATTATGAAAGCTGGAATGGGTTATGCTGATGTAACAACAGCTGACGTAATTGATGCTGCTGTAGAGGCAGGCATTCTGTCTGCTGGCCAGGCTATTGAATTCGGTCAGAAAGAAGCTCTTATCCGTGACGATGCTGCTGGTATCCTGTACGGCGCTTTCACAACCGGTGTAAACGCTGACGGAACTAAGCTCATTGACGCTTACATTGCTTCTGGCGCTACTACATTAGAAGACGCTATCGAAGCTGGCTTTGCTGA
>DUNT01000117.1 GCA_012839205.1 Clostridiaceae bacterium | reverse complement strand
CAGGTGAAGCCGGAAAAGGGTTCGCTGTTGTTGCTGAAGAGGTTAGAAAGCTTGCGGATCAAAGTAGAAAATCAACTGAAGAAATAAACATACTTATGCAAAGTATACACGAAGAATCCCAATTGTCCATTAAGTCCATGGAGACAATGAAAAGGGTTTCACAGGAACAAAACGTTGCAGTTAACAAGACCGACAGTGCATTTAATGATATAGCCAACGCCATAACCTATATTGTTTCCAAAATAAACGAAGTAAATCAATCCGTAACCAAAATGCAAACGGACAAAATCGAGGTTACATCTGCGATTGAGAATATTTCTTCCGTATCTGAAGAAACTGCTGCCGCAAGCCAGCAGGTAGCTGCCACCACAGAACATGAACTTAAGGCTATAGAGGCAATGAATGATTTGGCTAAAAAACTGGAACAGCTTGTCGAAGAGCTTGACAGCAAACTCAATAATATTGTTCAATTCACATCTAGTGATGAAAATAATCAACCCTCAAAAGCAGAAACGTTATAGATAAACCAAAAGTGAGCATAAAACAAGGGGATTTATAGCCCCTTGTTTTTATTAGTGGGATTTCACGAAGTGAAATGACCAAAAAGCTCCGGGGGCTCGATGCCCCCGGAGCTTTTGTTGTCTAAGGAAAGTGTACTGATTTTTTGTACCCACTATAAACAGGTGTAATTATTTAGGCGAGGGAAAATGTGGAAGAAATGCAGCCATGCTTTTGAGTTTTATATATCGTACACCTTCAACAATTCGGCTATTTCTACCTTTTCAAAGTTTTCCCTTGCTTCCAGAAGATGATTCGCAACATCGTCTTGAGGCCAAAAATGGGTAAGTAAAAGTCTTGAAACCTTTGCCTCTTTAGCAACTAAACCGCATTCCCTGGCAGTAAGATGAGGAACATTATCATTATTCTTATCCTTTGAAAGAAGTCCCGCATCAAGCATTAACAAGTCCGCACCTTTGGAAAACTCAATTATATCGCTGTTCCATGATGTATCCCCCGAAAAAATAAACCTTTTCTCTGTGTTGTCAATTGCTACGGCAAAACACTTAACAGGGTGCGTCATATCTTTAAAAGTAATCTTCAAGTTTCCACAATTCAAAACGGTATCCTCAGAAATAGGATTTAAGTTAAAAACACCTTTATTGTCAAGTCTTCTATATTCCTCCAAAGGCTCGGAAGGTGCATATACATCAAGGGGTTTAATATCCTGTCCCCTGTTCATCTTTATCTGGATTGCGTATCTTAAAACCATCATATCCGACATGTGGTCACTGTGCAAATGAGTCAGTATTACCGCACCCAAATCCTCATGCTCTATAAATTTCTGAAGGTTGCTCAATACACCGTTTCCACAGTCTATTAAAATTTTTGTATCACCTTCAATGACAAGATACCCGGAACACGCACCTCCTGCCGATGGATATGGACCATTATTCCCCAATACAATAAGCCTCATTAGTTTCCCTCCCGTTACTCATGATTTATAAGCTCTTCCAGACTTTGCATGTATTCTTTATAATTAACATTTTCCATATAATTTACAAAAAGAACCTCATTTATTCCTTTGGATTCAACAAAATCAGCAACATTCTTTTCAGATGTATTGAAATCATAAAACCTTGGGTCTAAAACATATATTTCTTCATAGTGGGGCAGAAGGAAGGGTACGAAGCTGTTGCCATAAGAATCCTTTATTACTAAAAGCTTTTTCCCGTTTTTATTTTCCGTACTGATTTTTGCCCAGGTTGCATCCCCGGCACTTAAAAACACCAGATACTTATCCAGTTTTGTATCCGCATACTTCATGTCAATTATATCAGCTTCATCGGATTGATAATAGCGGTGCTTCTCGTATTTGTAATCAACAAACGGCAAATACGCGTATATGGTGTCGGGATTCTTTTCAATACTCTTATCCATAGTTTTGGCATATGTACTGCCTAAGAAATTATCAATTTGCACTGTTTCGTATTTATCAAGGGGTACCGGCTCCTCTCCCTTTGTTTCCATAAAGGCGGTATAAGCATAATATGCCCCTAGGGCTGTCCAGTGGTGATCACTTCTGAAATAGATATACTCATCCTTGTGCCGGTTTAATGCATCATAAGCATTAACTGCAGTGATTCCGTCGTCGAATTTTGAGTTAAGGTATGCTATCGCATTATTCTGGGAATCGGTTATTCCCTTGTAGTTTCTAAGCTGAACAAATTCACTGTTTGTAGGTGCAATCAATGAATAAATAGGCATTTTGCCGCCAATTTTTTGATTATATTCATTAAGAACCTGGGCATAAAAATCAAAGCTAT
>DUNT01000116.1 GCA_012839205.1 Clostridiaceae bacterium | reverse complement strand
GAATAAACAATTCTGTTGATTATTTATTGCTGTTATATGAGAAAATTGGCAGTTTGGGCGGGTTAATGGTAAATACAATAAATGCGCTAAATATAATTATAATAAGAATAACCGATACAATTGCTGTACATCTATTGGGAGCAGAATATTCAAGATAATGAGATGCAACACTCAGTGCAATAAAATAACATATAAAAGTCAGAAGAATATCAATAAACATGGACTCAATCCCGAAAACGCCGGTATAGCTGTAATATAGCAATAAAACGGATAAAGGGGCTACAACTAACGAAACTGCAGCCGATTCAATCCATGTATTTAATGATATATCATATTTTTGACTTTTTATAATATACATGACTATCCACCATAATAAAAATGGGAAGAACATTAATTTTAAATGCTCCCATACACTTTCATTTACAGGGTTAAATAGTCCGACAATTAAATTTTTACCACTAAGTTTATATACGAAATGCGAAAGGCTTGCGAGAACTCCAAGAATTATTGCATTTATAAATATTTCAACATTTGTAAAAGCACATCTGTTTTTCACAATAGGCCCTCCCATAGGGTTTTAATATAATATGGTTCTTTTCTAATTATTTTATTTAAAACTGGTAATAAAATAACTGAAAATATTAGTGCCTATTGTTTAAGCTAAATTTTCAAACAAGATTGATAAAGAGCTTTACACTGTCTGCTATAAAACTTATGCCAAATCCTGAAAGGCACGCTCCCAGTATGGCTATAACAATCCGGTAAACTTTCTGGTTTATGAACTTCCTTGTCCTGCTTACTAAAACTGAAATAATGCTGTACCAGCTAATATCAGAAAGAATGTGACCAGAGTAAAACAGAATAACACCAATAATACCGAAAGAGGTATATGCGCTAAGAAGCAACCCGAGACCAACTATTGCCCACCAGAATAAAAAATATGGGTTGGAAACGCTTACTATAATACCTCCGGCAATTAAATTTCTGCTTTCTTTTTTAGTTTTGGCATCGATATTTATACTTATGTTATTTTGATATGCATCCTTTATCATATTGATACCAAAATAAACTAGTACAATACCGCCCAAAAATCCAATTACCATTTGTGCAGCTTCAGTGCCTAAAAATATACCGGCACCTGATAACAGCAGTATTACAATAACAAGCTCAAGTAATGAATGGCCAATAGAAATCAGTACTCCTGTGACAGGACCTGATTTTATACTCTTGTCGACTGTATAAGTTAATAAGGGACCCGGCATCATAGCTCCTGAATAACCTATTAACAATGATTTAAAAAATATTTGAATCATTTTAATTCTCCGTTAAATAGTATAATGAATTATACCAGATAATTCTTGTTTCCGATTTCTTTATCCAGGAAAGCTATCGATCCAGTAGCTCCTTTTTGACTTTGGGATTTATTAATCTCCCTCCACGCCATACATATAATAACTTTATTCTAAGCAGTTTGCAAAGATACAGAAGAACTTATAAATAAAAGACAACCGCACTTTAATCCTGTATTATGTGAGGTTGTCTTTCATAATCATTTTGACTTACTCTTAATAATTAGCCAAGCCTTGATTTTGATTTAGAATACATGTCAAATGCAACAGCAAGCAACACTACCATACCTTTTGCTATAGACTGGTAGAAAACATTTAATCCGATAATGGACATACCATTGTTCATGACGCCCATGATAAAGGCTCCTACCACAGCACCCCATATCGTTCCTACACCGCCGTATGCAGAAGCGCCACCTATAAAACATGCACCTATGGCGTCAAGCTCAAAGCTTTGTCCGACATTAGGTGAGGAAGCCATCATTCTGCCTGCAGTAACTATACCTGCAACAGCAGCTAAGAGACCCATATTGGAATATACCAGGAACATCATTTTTCTGGTATTAACACCGGAAAGCTCTGCAGCCTTTATATTTCCGCCCATAGCATACAGGTGCCGCCCTGGTATGGTTTTTGTGGCTATAAAGGTATAGATTGCATATAAAGCAGCCAGTAGTATTAACATGATGGGTAAACCTTCATCCATGGCAAGCCAGTATGAAAAAATATTAATTATTATAAAGAAAGTAATGACTTTTGTAATTACTGATTTTAAGGTTTCAACTTCATATCCCCGTGCTTTTTTACTATTCCTGGTGAAGAGTACAACCAACACGTATACTATGGATAGTATAAGTCCTACAATAAGCATTGTTGCGTTTAGAAACTCCGGCTTATTCTGAAGTTTCAATAAATTGCCGATGCGTAAGAATTCTGGTATGGTCTTTGGCATAATATCAGGTACCGAACCTGTTCCGATTATTATATACAGACCAGAAAGCGGTAAAGTCTTACCATCCAGTATTATGTTATTAATACCGCGGAAAATAAGCATACCTGCAAGAGTTGTTATGAATGGCGGGACCTTAACAAAAGCGATCCAAAAACCCTGCCACATCCCTGCTATAAGGCCTGTTACAAGGCTAACAACAATTCCAACCCATGTAGGCAGACCAAGCTGTGAGGTCAACATTCCTGACATAGCACTTACCAGGGCTACCAACGATCCAACCGAAAGGTCGATATTGCCGCCCGTTAAAATACAAAGCATCATTCCTATAGCAAGTATCAGCACATATGCGTTCTGCCGTACCAGCATTGACACATTTCTTGGCCATATGATTTTGCCCCCGGTTATGATTCCAAAGAATATCATAATTACAATCAGGGCAAAAATCATTCCATATTGCCGTATGTTACGGTTCAAGAATTCCTTCATTTTATTCATACATCTTCCCCCTATCGCCCAGCAGAACTTTTTATTATTATGGACATTATATCCTCTTGGTTCGCTTCGCTGGTTTTCATTTCACCTACAACACGTCCCTCATTCATAATATACAAGCGATCAGTGATTCCCAGTATCTCTGGCAGTTCCGAAGAAATCATAATAACGCATTTGCCGGAATTTGCTAACTCCAGGATAATCTTGTATATCTCATATTTGGCACCAACGTCAATTCCTCTCGTAGGTTCATCAAGAATCAACACATCGGGTGAGGAAAATACCCATTTACTCAATACAACTTTCTGCTGGTTACCTCCAGAAAGATTACCTACCTTTTGGAATATACTTGTTGACTTTATGTTGAACCGTTCTCTGTAATCTTTTCCTATAATAATTTCTTCGTCTTCATTTACAACAAAACCATTTGTGATCTTCTTCAAATTGGCCAGTGTTATGTTGGATTTTATATCATGAATATGAACTAATCCAGCCTGCTTCCTGTCTTCAGTCAAATAAGCAATTCCATTATCTATTGCCTGTTCAACATTATTCAGCGTTATTTCTTTGCCATCCTTGATAAGCCTTCCACTTATCTTTGTGCCGTATGCTTTGCCGAATACGCTCATTGCAAGCTCAGTTCTTCCAGCACCCATAAGTCCGGCAAGTCCGACAATTTCACCTTTTCTGAATTCCATATTTACGTTATTTATAACAACCCTTTCCTCATTGAGGGGGTCATATACCGTCCAGTCCTTTATTTCAAAGCCTACTTCACCAATATTCGGGGTATGCTTTGGGAAACGGTCGGTAAGTTCACGTCCAACCATTCCCTTAATTATCCGGTTTTCACTTACAGGTACTGTATTGTCAAGGGTCTCAATTGTCTTTCCGTCTCTCAAGACGGTTATGCTGTCGGCAATACTTAATACTTCGTGGAGCTTGTGGGAAATCATTATACATGTCATGCCCTGCTCTTTATTTAACCTTTTTAATAGATTAAGAAGGTGTTCGGAATCATCGTCGTTGAGAGCAGCTGTAGGCTCATCCAGAATAAGTAGTTCACATTTTTTGCCCAATGCCTTTGCAATCTCAACGAGCTGCTGCTTGCCTACACCAATATTTCTTACCTGAGTATTATATTTCTCATTAAGTCCGACTGTCTTTAATAACCCAACAGCTTCTTTATTTGTTTCATCCCAGTCTATTATGCCATTCTTGGCTCTTTCATTTCCTAAGAAAATATTCTCCGCAATAGTCAGATAAGGGCTAAGCGCCAATTCCTGATGGATTATGGCTATTCCCACTGCTTCACTATCACGGATAGTTTTAAATCTACACTCTTCTCCCTTATAAATAATGTCACCACTATATGAGCCGTAAGCATATATGCCACTTAAAACATTCATCAGTGTAGATTTGCCTGCCCCATTTTCCCCAACCAGAGCATGTATCTCACCTTTTTTAACTTGAAAAGTAACATCGCTCAGAGCGGTGACGCCAGGGAATTCTTTGGTTATATTTCTCATTTCAAGAATATATTCCGACATTGTCTGCTCCTTTTATATGCATAGGTTTATATTGGAAATCTTCCGATTATAGAGAAATCTCCTGACCTTCTGCAGTATCAACGAGGCGGCCACTGCGCCATTTCTACTATAGCTTAGGTGGTCTGTCTCCAGACTTTAAAGGCGGCAGCTATGCTGCCGCCTTATCAAAACAATAATTATTGTGCATCAGGAATATCTGATAATTGATAATAGCCACTGTCAACGAGTAATGCTTTCCAGTTGTTCTTGTCCGCGAACTTGATCTCGCAGTTGAATGAAGGAACATCAATTACTCCGTTGTTATATGTAGCATTTGTAGGTACTTGCTGTCCAGCAAGAATTGCATCTGTCATTGCAATAACCTGGTTTGCAAGATCTCTTGTATCCTTAAATATTGACATAGACTGTTCACCGCGGATAATCTGACCTACATTAATCTTGTCACAGTCTTGACCTGTGAGAACCGGGAAAGGTTTGTTTGCCCCGCCGTATCCGGCTGATATTAAGGAGGCCACGATACCTTGTGCAAGGCTGTCATTTGGTGAAAGTACTACGTCTATGTTTTCGTCTGCATAATAAGCTGTCAGAAGGTTATCCATTCTGTTCTGTGCATCCTTTGCTTCCCAGTTTACGATAGCAATCTCATCAGGGAATTTGGTCTGACCGGATTTAACCACAAGCGCACCGCTATCTATGTATTTCTGCAGAACGTCCATGGCACCTTGGTTGAATAAGTAAGCATTATTGTCACCCGGGTCACCGCCGAAGCATTCCATTGTGAATGGGCCTTTTTCGCCTTTGTTAAGCCCAAGAGCTTGCTCAATGAATTCTCCCTGCATTTTTCCAACACCATAGTTGTCAAATGTAGCATAATAGTCGCACTTATCTGTATTTGTTATAAGTCTGTCATATGCAATTACGGGGATATTGGCAGCTTTTGCCTGCTGAAGAACTCCGCCCAACGCACCACCGTCAATTGAAGCAATTACAAGAACATCGCATCCCATTGTGATCATGTTTTCGAGCTGGCTGTTCTGAACATCCTGTTTGTTATCAGCATATTGAAGATCTACTGTGTATCCTTTTGCTTCAAGTGCTGCCTTAACGTTAGCTCCGTCTTCATTCCATCTCTGGAGTGACTTTGTAGGCATTACGACACCAACTTTTTTCCCAGCTGCTGGTTGTTCTGCTTGTGGACTCTGTGAAATCTGTGGTGTCTCCTGCGGAGGACTAGGGCTGCCGGTTGGAGTTGTCTCCTGGCTACCACAAGCGGCCAATGCAAATACCATAACTAGTACCAACGCAATTGACAATAATCTTTTTAGGTGCTTTTTCATAGAAATTTCCCTCCTGATTATTTATTGATTATGTACAAACTATAACATGAAATTAATAGCAATTGTTTATTAAATGCTATAAATTTTTCCCTTTAAAGTGTATTTATTAGCCTGAATAGCAATATTTTTTCTGTAAAAAAAATGCTATTAATACTATTACTTATTTTTATGCAAATTACATCTTGAAAATGTGCACCGTTTCTTCCAGATTTTTTGCATCGGCTTTTAATCTTTCAGCTGCTTTATTCAAGAGTTGTACTGTATTTAATTGATTATCGGCTGTCATTTTTAATTCACCTGAAGTAGCAGTAGCCTCCTGTGACGCTGCAGAAATACTCTCTATTGCATATAGGGTATCTTTCTTAGTTACTTCAATTCTACCTATTCCGTCTAATATTGTATTAATGCTTTCTAAAAGGCTCTCCACTTGCTTATTGATATCGGAGAATATCTCAATTGTTTTATGTAATGCTTTTTCCTGAGATGATACTATACTTTCTGCCCTTTTTGCTGTTAATACTGTTTTTTCAGTCTGCTCTTCGATGCTTTTTATAATCATAGCAATCTGGTTCGCCGAGGCAGCAGATTGTACTGCAAGTTTTCGGATCTCATCTGCTACAACTGCAAAGCCGGCGCCCGCTTCTCCCGCCCTTGCCGCTTCTATAGAAGCATTCAAAGAAAGCAGGTTAGTCTGTTTTGAAATATTATCAATAGTAGCCACTATATTGCTTATCGTTGATGATTCAGATTCAAGACGCTGTATATCTTCAATAACAGATTGAGTAATATTGACAGTATCTTTTGATTTTCGATTAAGATCATCTACTATTCCAATACCTGAATCCACAACTCCTCTTGTTGAGTTGGCGATGTTATTCATATCTGAGGTTTTTTCAGTCAGTACATCTATTTGATTGGACAGACCTTCCATCTGATCCAGGCATATCTCTGAATCAGCTGCTTGTTGTGATAAACCTTGATCTATAATATTGATAGAATCAGTAATTTGTTTTACTGCATCTAAAAACAGCCCCGAGTTAGTTGATACATCTACAGCAGACGATGCAACATTTTCGCTTACTCTTGTCATTTTAGTAATCAGCGACCGCATCGCATCAATCATATTATTAATGCTTGTAGTCAGAGCTAAGAATTCGTCTTTCCTATTGGTCTTTACATTTACTGATAAATCCCCTGTTGCAGCTTTGGATAAACCGTCATTTATTCTATTTATAGTTTTGCTTATACCGGATGAAATAATTGAGCCAATCATTATTGCAATGATACATGCTATTATAACGAATATAAATGTTACCGTTTTAACATCTTCAGCTTGCTTTATTATCATATCTTTCGGGATAAGTGAGCATATCATTGCATTTCCACTTTCTACTTTCGAAAAAATGAACAAATATTGCTGACCGTTATAGATTTCATAGCTATATCCGCTTAAATCCTCACTTGATTTTGCAAGCTGATAGTATTCCTGAGAACTGAAAGTGAAATCATCATCCAATGTTTTATCAAAGATCTCCCTGCCGTCATCTGTAATAAATGCTGTATAAGTATTCTCACCCAAATTAAGCTCACTTAACGCTTCTTTAACAAAATCCATTCTGACGTCTAAAACTATGTAACCAATTACATTATAGTTTTTATCATAAAGATTCTTGTAAAGGGACATACAATAATGCTCCTCGCCAACCGACACAAGCCTGTCCAAAAATCTGTGACTGCCCGCCCAATAGTTTACCAGACCTAAATTGGGCAGATTCTGTCCCTCCTCGGACTCCATAAACTGCTGATATGTATCTTCAGGAAGTACTTTATAACTTGAAACTCCCTCCCCGTTTTTCGGAATTACAAATACGCTATTCAACATCTTATCCGTCATGGCAATAGACTTAACAAGGGATTGTACCTCGTTATAAGTTATCTCTTCATTTGTGGTTTCATCATAATAAATGCCAGAATAAAACTTTTTCACCTTTTCATTTGCATTTACTTGTGTAGCTTTCACATATAAAGAGTCTAAACCGAGATTATAGTATTGGCTGAGCATATTAAGGGATGTTTCGATTGCATTTTCGTAGTTTTTAATAATTCCTGTTGAGGCTTTTGAGTAGGATACAAAGCCAAGCAATATTATAAGCCCTACCGGCACTATAAAAGCACCAATAAGTTTAAATCGTATTTTTTGGAAATTAATTTTTTTAATTTTTGTTTTAAGAGAATTAGTTTTGGGAGTTTTAATTTTAGGAATTCTAGTTTTGTGTTTTTTGCCTGCTTTTTGGGGTATCTTAAATAGTTTCATTTGTAACCTCCATCAATAGAGCGCAAACAATGTGGAAATGATTTCTTATTCAAGACTATACCATACAAAAATTAAAAAATAAAGACTCTATTATAAATACTTTCTCATTAAGTTATTGATTAGAGCCTATGGATTTTATTACTAATGCAAATACTTCATGCAAACATTCCCCCCCAGGTGTTGGAAGCGGCAGATAAAATATAACAGGGAGTGGAGGGATTATTACATCCCTCCACATATTACAGAGTATTTCGAATTCAGAGAAAACCATGGCTGCCACCTGTGCCTGCTCTACTTATTGCAACCAGTGCTGTTGTATAAATGCTTTTCCTCTTGTTTGTCTCTTTGGTATATTGTTTTTATACCACCAACCATTATTGTTTAACTATTTATTATCAAAACCTATGTAATTGTTTGTAGTTTATTCACCCATTTTGGAAGCAACAAATGCAAGGTCCAAAATGTTTATCACGTTATCTTTGACCACATCTGCAATTCTTGCTTCATTCCAAACTGAGCTCTCAGAATTCTTACCATAATAGTATGCTACAATGGCAAGGTCAGCCACATCAATAGTTCCATCATTATTGATGTCAGCTGATATTATGACTGCAGCCTTAAAGATATCTACTGCATTGTTGAGGGCTGCTACAGCACTGTCAATCTCGGCCTGTGTTGCGCTTGAGTCATCTCTTACTGCTTTTGCTGCATTGATGGCTGCATTTAATGCGTCCTTGGCCGCCTGCGGATACTGGCCCGGCTCTGTGCCCGCTTCTGCGTTTTCATACAGCGTCTGGGCATTGTTTATTGCAGCTATAAGTGCACTCTTGTCTACACTTGGTATGCTGCTTCCTACTGTTATGCTCGTGGATGAGAGACCGGCCTCTATTACCGAACCGTCAGGTACACCAAGTTTAGCACTTGTTACGGCTATACTTCCCGTAGTATTTTCTACTCCGGCCTTTACTTTGAAACTGACATTAAGTACAGGCGTACTTGCTCCTGACACGCCTCCGGTGTTGGCGGCAATCAGCCTTACAGATCCGGCAGAAGTGTCTTCTCTTAATATCTTGATATTGTCGTTGGCGCCTGTGACTCCCACATATT
>DUNT01000115.1 GCA_012839205.1 Clostridiaceae bacterium | reverse complement strand
TTCGTCGCTCAGGCTTGCGCCAGATGGCTCAGGCCTTTTCAGCATGCATTATTTTCAAGGTTCAATGTCCCTAGCGTCTACGCTACTTTTTTCTCATTTACCACTTGACTTCATATAGTCAGTCTTTCATGTGGCGTTAATACAATATATGGTCAAGCCTATAAAAGGTTACGATGCTGTAAATATTTATGCTATCGGTTAGATTATTTGTTCTCTGATGTTAAAAAAGCAAATTACTTTGCAATATGGTTGTGTTATAATTCTATTATTAATATTTTGAAAATTATATATCATTATAGTTCGCAAAATGCTTAAATAATCCAATTATAGTGAAAGGAAGAATACAACAATGTTAACCGATATCGATATTGCTCAGAATGCAAAATTATTACCTATTGAAGAAGTTGGCAATAAGTTGGGGATAACCCGTGAAGACTTAGAACTCTATGGTGATTACAAAGCAAAAATAAAAGATAGTGTTTATAAAAGATTAAAGGATAAAGAAAACGGTAAATTGGTGCTGGTGACGGCTATTAATCCCACTCCGGCCGGTGAGGGGAAGACAACAATAACTGTAGGTCTTGGACAAGCCCTTGAGAAAATCGGAAAGAAAGCCATCATTGCTTTAAGAGAACCTTCCCTTGGCCCTGTTATGGGGATCAAAGGCGGAGCAGCTGGCGGAGGCTATGCGCAGGTATTGCCCATGGAGGATATAAACCTGCATTTTACCGGGGATATGCATGCAATAACAGCAGCTAATAATCTGTTATCAGCCATGCTGGATAACCATATTCATCAAGGTAATATATTAAGGATTGATTCAAGAAGAATACTCTGGAAGCGCTGTATGGATATGAACGACCGGGCCCTGCGTCAGATTGTAGTTGGTCTGGGGGGAAAGATTAACGGCTTTGTAAGGGAAGATGGATTTAATATCACTGTAGCATCTGAAGTAATGGCTATTTTGTGTCTTGCGGCAGACATAACAGACTTAAAGGAACGCCTGGGAAGAATAATCGTAGCCTATGACTTTGACGGGAATCCTGTAACAGCAAAAGATTTGGATGCCCATGGCGCAATGACTCTTCTTTTGAAGGATGCCATCAAACCTAATTTAGTCCAGACACTGGAGAATACACCATGCCTTATGCACGGAGGCCCCTTTGCAAATATTGCCCATGGATGCAATAGTATAAGGGCAACTCAACTAGCATTGAAACTTTCGGATTATGTCATTACTGAGGCAGGTTTTGGCGCTGAACTTGGAGCTGAAAAATTCTTTGATATCAAGTGCAGATACGGTAAATTAGCACCAGATGCAGTTGTTCTGGTGGCTACTGTTCGGGCATTGAAATACAATGGCGGGGTAAAAAAGGAGAACTTGTCCAGGGAGGATGTAAATGCCCTTAGCCGCGGCATAGTAAACCTTCAGAAGCATATTGAAAACATAAAAAAATTCGGTGTGCCTGTATTGGTTGCACTAAATCGTTTTTCTACCGACAGCGATGATGAGCTGAACTTTGTAAAGAACAAGTGCAAGGAATGGGGCGTTGAGGTTGCTCTTGCAGAGGTGTTCTTAAAGGGCGGAGAAGGAGGAACAGAGGTAGCCCAAAAGCTCTGTGCAACAATAGAGCAGCAGCCGTCAGCCTTTAAAATGCTTTATGATATTAATCTGTCCATCAGGGAAAAAATAGAGATTATAAATAGAGAGCTATATGGTGGGAAAAATGTGGAATATACCACCAAAGCTCTCAATGAAATAAAAGCGATTGAAGAAATGGGTTTTTCCGATTTTCCTGTGTGTATAGCAAAAACTCAATACTCCCTTTCGGATAATCCATCCCTGTTAGGGCGTCCCGAAGGTTTCACACTAAATGTAAAAGAAGTGAGACTTTCTGCAGGGGCAGGGTTTGTTGTGGTCTTAACAGGAGATATTATGACAATGCCGGGATTGCCTAAAGTTCCAAGCGCAAATAATATCGACATAGACCCCAACGGAAAAATAACCGGATTGTTTTAAGGAGCCTGTGTGTTCTTGATCCGAAATCGAACCTTAACATGAGATGTATTGAAACCTGATTATTCCGCAACTATACTTTTGCCAATCGGGTCGAACCTTAACATGAGATGTATTGAAATGAAATTTGTACAGGATGACATTCCCCATGTCATTCTGAGCGTCAGCGAAGAATCTTTTGCGTTGGCGGAAAAGATTCTTCACTCCACTACGTTCCGTTCAGAATGACATGGAGGGGGCTACGTTCCGTTCAGAATGACATGGAGGGGGCTACGTTCCGTTCAGAATGACAGGGGGCGGTGTCTACGTTCCGTTCAGAATGACAAGGAGGGGCTACGTTTGTTTAGGATGACAATAACGTGATGTGAGAGATGGGATGTGAGAAGTGAGATATTTGCTTATATTCTTTATATAGAATTTCTTACTTCCAACATCGCACCTCTCATCTCCCAATTGATGGATTCACTTAAGCGGCGCATTTGACTCACTCTACAGGCACCACACTTTAAACCTTCATTTGATAAGATCCTTCGATTTCGCTCAGGATAACATTATTGGGGTACCATGTACCACCCTCAGGATAACAGGGAAATAAACTCAAAACAGCTTTTTAAACTGTTTCATGAAACGGATATGATCATCGTATTCGGCTATTACCTCTTCCAACATGCCGGTAAAGTTTCTTTGTGCCCAGCTTCTTCTGGAATTATAATATCTATTTGCCACGCGCCAGAATTTTTGAGGGAACAGGAGCATTGCAGTCATTACAGCTATTTCATCCCTGGAAACAGGCGCAATTCCTACATAGGCATCCAATAAGATTGAGGCCTTTTGAATGTCCCAGTTGCATTTTCTCATTTTCCTCCGAAGCAGGTTCACCAGATCATATATTCTAAGCTCCTCGCAACAGCACTCAAAGCCGACAATATAAGTTACATTCCCTTTAATAAGAATATTCTGATATGAATAATCATGATGGCATATTACGCCTTCATGAAGGGTTTTATTAACCAGACGAGGATATTCGATGCCATTAAGTAAAGAAAGGCTTTCTTCGGCAAGCTCAATAAATTTGTCCACGCAACCAAGATAAACATAATCAAAGGCACCGCGTTCCCGCTCAGCTTTTCTTCTCATTCTTAATATTTCATCATAGCGTCTTCCGAGGTTGTCGGGCAGCTTTCCCAAATCACTTGGCACCGCGTCATTTTTATATTTAAAGCCTTTTCCCAACCTGTGCATATATGCAAGAGCGGTTGAGGCCTTTATGGTGTCCCCGTCATCACTGAATTCACATTCTCTGGCATCAAAATAAGGGGTTATAACATAATTCTGCTCGTCAATTACCATAAAAGGCTTATTGTCTGAAGTAACCAGGTATGTATCTATATTTGTAAAACCTTTGTTATAAAGGTGCTCTTTTGCGGCATGTACGTATAATATCCGATTTTCCGAACACTGGCATTGCCGAAGATGTTTCTTGCCTAAATTTGTGTCCATTATATAACCGCCTCTGCAAGGTTTAATGGATGTAACAGTTACGTCATATGCCTCTTCAATCAAATCTTTTGATTCAATCATTCTAATTCATACCCCGCTTAAAAATAATGATAATAGTTAACGGTTTGTCTTAACATTATATGTTCTGCAAAAATCCAATATGTTTTTGACAGAGCTATAAAAGAAACTTTAGGATGACAAGAAGTATTATTCCCGGAAGACCGAGAATACCTGCAACAAAGGCAGAAAAAAGATTCAAAGAAATAGTAAACCCCAGTGGTGCTCCTATCAGGTTAATAATTATGATTGCTATACCGCCCAAAATACCGTTTATCACCAGCCGAAGCAATATTTTAAGAGGTAAAAGCATGGCCTTACCAAAGGCAAATACTATTAAAACACCGATTATCCAGGCTAGTATTATAAGGCCCCTGTCCAAGTTAATCCCTCCTTTTTTCAGGACCAAATCCACCCCACAGACAGCATAGGTAAAAGAAAACGGTTATCCCCAGTTATATTAAATAGCTGCGAGGGATAGCCGTATCCATATAGTTTAAAGGTCTATACCCTATTAAATTTATATACAGTAGGGAACAGAAAAATTCGTCCAATTTGGAGGGTAAATAAAAGTTTATTGTGCCTGATTCTCCTTGGCCTTTCTTATAAGGTAATCATAGCGAATTTCTGAAGCCTTGATTTTATAGGCATAATAATCCACCATTTCCTTGCCTTCAGCCGTTTCAAAGTTAGCCATGGCATTTTTCCATTCAATGTAGGCATCGTGAATATTCTCGGTCAATTCCCGCATAAGTGCTTCTTTCTTTGCCAGTTCAGCGGCTTCCCGAATCTTTGCACCGGATAATCTTTTAAAAAAGCTAAATGATTCAGTTTTATTATTGATGACTTCGTCTGTCATAAACATCTCCCCGTTTTGACTCGTCTATATCTGTAATCGCATTTATCTAAGCTTTATAGGGACAAAAATATACACTATAATGCCATCCTATTGAAAGTATAGATCAAAAACGGGGAAATTATACCTTATTTTTTTGTTGCAGCCACTACTCTGTTGATACCGGACAAATCTTTCAAAAGAAGAGTTATAAAGCCCTTATCAAAGAACATTTCACTTATTTCATGCCCCTGATTGTAACCGCATTCAACTATAATAATTCCTGAATCTAAAAGAAGTGAGGCAGCCCGTTTAGCTATCTCATGGTAAAAAATCAAACCGTCTTCTCCGGCTGCCAGAGCATTGTAAGGCTCATAGTTTCTAACTGATTCCATAAGATAAGGCATTTCTTTTATAGGTATATATGGAGGATTTGATACTATAAGATCATAATCACCGGATAAAACAATACTCTTGTCCAAAAAATCAGCATTAATAAAATTTATTTTTTCCTGGACACCATAGCGTTCTGCATTTTTTCGGGCAATATCTAAAGCATTTACCGAGATATCCACAGCATCCACAAAAGCAGAGGCATGGCCCTTTGCTATACTGACAGCCAAACACCCTGAGCCGGTGCCGATATCCAATACTTTGTATTGTTTCTTTTTGTTAAGCCTGAACATATCCTGGTTAAAAAAAGCCGGCTGCTGCCCAAGAGCGTAGAGAGCGCTCTGGGCCAAAAGCTCAGTATCACCTCTGGGTATCAGAACATTAGGATCCACATAAAAAGTGTAATCCAGAAATCCGCACTCGCCGGTAATATAGGCATAAGGTTCGTGGCGACCCCTTCTTTCCACAATTGAAAGATATTCCTTCTCTTTTTCATCATCCAGGACAATTTCCGGGTTAGCGTAAATATAGCCAACATCTTTTTTTAGAAGCCAGGACAAAAGAAGACCTGCCTCTAAAGAGGGGTCTTCCACATTTCTTTCAAATAGATATTCACTTGCTTTTTTCAAGAGTTTACCAAGTGTCATACAGTGCCCTCGGAAACAACAGCCGTTTCTTCCTCTGATTTTGGAGCTTCCTGCAATATGGCCTTCAAAGAAGCAATAGCAACCTCCAGCATCGAATCATCAGGCTCCTGGGTGGTAATCTTTTGAAGCATCAGTCCGGGAATGCTGATCAGGCGCACAAACTTGCTGCTGGATTTTGCCGAGAGTTTAAATGCTTCATAGGAAAGACCGGCAATTACCGGAAGTAAGGCCAGACGTATAACTACATTTAACAGAGGATTATGCCAGCCCGTAAAAGAAAAAACTATAATACTTATTATTATTACTATAAACATAAAGGTTGTTCCGCATCTGGGGTGTAATGTTGTGTGTTTTTTTACATTTTCTAAAGTAAGCTCTTCTTCGTTCTCATATGCGTAAATAGTTTTATGCTCGGCGCCATGGTACTGGAATACTCTTTTAATCTCCTTATTCTTTGAAACTAAAAAAACATAGGAAATAAAAATGATGATGCGTATCAAACCCTCGATTAAATTAGCCAACAGGGCTCCTCCGGCAGTCTGCTTATCGAAGCGAAACAGCCCGGCAATCAGATTGGGAAGAAGCATAAAGAGGCCTATACCTATTGCTAAAGCAATAACTACAGAAAAATAAATCATATAATTAAAATACTTTTCCCCAAGCCATTTTTTAACCCATATATCAAATTTACTCTCTTCTTCTTCTTCAAATTCTATCAGTTCGGCCGATTCCATAAGGGCCTTTACTCCTACAACCATAGAATCTATTAAAGATACGGCGCCCCGTATAAAAGGAAGGCCTAGAATTTTATATTTCTTAGTCACCGGAATGCATGGCTTTACGTCTGTATAAATTTCGCCTGAGGCTTTTCGTACAGACATGGCAATCATGTTGTTGCCACGCATCATAACTCCCTCTAAGAGAGCTTCGCCGCCGATTTCACTACAAACCTTGGGCTTTTTCCAAATTTCTTCATTCATAATTATACCTGCTTCTATAAGTTAAACTGATTCTTTGGGTGCCATTTCATAATAAAGTAAAGCAAAATAACAGTAGAGTATGATTCTTCGCATTCACCCGGAATGACAGGGCACAAATTAATCA
>DUNT01000114.1 GCA_012839205.1 Clostridiaceae bacterium | reverse complement strand
GTATCCGCTATAAAGCATTATGTATTTATTCCCTATTTTGCGTATTGAAGAAGCCTCAAAAAAGTTGAATGTAGTGATATCCTCATCGGGATATATGTATGGATATGTGGTTCCTGCCGGGTCATTTATATTGCCGTAGCTGGAACTGCAGGGCATAAAATACTGAATAGCCTGGGTACCGGGTCTGACTGAATACATGGTGTTCTGATCCAATTCGCATGCCCATGACTTTTCATTGCTTCCGGCATAACCCCAATATGCATATGCCCTGAAACCGATCTCATAATCCGGGTCACTTGGATCTGTAATATATTCTACCCATACAGCCGGATCAAATCCCAGGATACTGCCTGATACTGTCCGGGTTCCGTCCGAGGTCATGTTGATGGGTGTATAAGGTCCTTCCGGTCTGTCTGATTTGCACACCATCGCTATTCTGTTGGAACCACGGCTGTGAGGGTACAGATAGTATTCCTTTGTGCCGTCTTTTCTTCTTACCTCTACAACATCCGGCGCGTAAAAAACATCCCACTGACCATTTATATAGTACTTGAAAACCGATCCCTCATCCCGCCAGTTGGTTAAGTCCTCCACCGGGGCTGACCAAGCTCTGATATCCGGTCCGCAATAGCTGTTATACCTGACATCATGGGAACCAAAAATATATGCTCGATATTTTCCCGGATTATCGGGATCCTCAAAAACCTTTGGCTCTCCGTCAGGTAAATGTTCCCACAGTGGCAAATACGGATTTACAGCCGATACTTCCATAGCAGGCAGTAAACTCATAATGACTGCCACTATAAGGAGAAGCGACAGAATTTTAGATGTTTTTCTCATCTTATCATCCCTTCATGTTTTTTACGCATTCTGCTCATGTATGGAGCAAATGCTTAATACTTTTATTCATTTACTGTGATGCGTACAGCCTGATAGCAGAATCCTGTCAGTGTGTATTAAAATTGTAAACTGTAATTATATCCCCTGGACTAAAAACATAGTTTTAGACAGTATGGGGATGTGGGCATCCCCATACTGTTTAAGTAACGGATTAGAAAAACAATACTCTGAAAGCTATGATGGCAAGGTCTTCAATGTCAATCTTATTGTCCTTGTTGATATCCGCGGCCTTGATTTCATCCCAGTTTGCATCAGAAGAATCTTTTCCATAGTAGTATGCGGCTATGGCAAGGTCTCCTATATCGATGGATGAATTATTATTAAGGTCTCCGGTAGCAGGTGTAATAACAGATGCCTCAAATGCTGCTTTTGCTTCATTCAGTGCAGTTACAGCAGCATCAACCTCTGACTGGGTTGCGTTAGAATCGTCATATACTGCTTTAGCCGCATCTATGGCTGCTTGGAATTTATCCTTTGCATAGTGCGGGTAACTGCCGTTTTCAAATCCTACTGGTGCACTGTCGTACAAGTTCTCTGCTGCTTCTATTGCAGTTCTCAATGCACCCTTATTTACTGTCGGAGTTGAAGCTACAGTGATTGTTTTACTGCTCAGGTCTGCCTCTACTGTCGTGCCTCCGGGCATTACACCCAGTTTAGCCTTGCTGATGGAGATAGTGCTTGAAACGCCTTGTACACCACTCTTAACTTTGAATTTGACATTTAAGATATGTTCATTGTTTCCGTTGATACCATCAATATTTGCAGCAATTATTTTCACCGTACCATTTGAAGGCTCGTCTCTGAGGATTTTAATATTATCCTCATCTGCACTTGCGGCACTAATATATTCAAATACTTCCGGATCATAGCTGATGGTTATATCCTCTGCATATACATCCTGTGTCACGGTATCAAGGCTTATTCCTATGGTAAACTCAGATCCTGGCTGCACACTGTCGCTTCCGGTCAGAATAACTTCAGGCTGTTCGGGCAGTGCCGCCTTCACGGTTACAGGAATGTAATCTGAAACTGCGGTTCTTTCACTGCCATCTTCAGTAATGACAACTCTCAGCGTCACTTCCTTATCGGTCAGAGGAGGTGTAACCTTACCATCTTCAGAAATCACGTCGGGATCGCTGCATATTACCGATACATTGTAACCATGCGGAACTGGAGCAAATTCGATATCCGAGGATATTTCAGCAGGAATACTTTCAGAAACATACTTCATGACGTTGTCCACCGCATCCTGCAGCATCTCCTGATAAGATTTTTGCTGTACACCGTTAAGGTTGGTTACGGTAATGTATTCGAAGTATGTGTTCATCTGTGTGCTGGAACTGTTCTGGGTTGCAAACATACCTAGCTTGGGATCCTTAAAGTCGGCTGTTATCGGGTTGCCAAGCTGGGTGTAGTTTTCACCGTCCTGGGAAACTGAAATGGTATATGTGTTTCCATCTTTTTCAATCTTGTGGTACAGGGTGACTGTACCATCTTCAGCAGCCACAGCATTGCCGCCGGCTGTACTGCTGAATGAGCCATCTCTTTCTATTCCTGGTTCATATCTCAGTGCACTTTGCTGGCAGTTAGCCCTGATATAGTTATCCTCATCCTGCCAAACCAGGAGCATTGCCTGCTGATAGTTGGCGGTAGGCACATGCGGATAAAATACCTTGGCAACAACTTCCCAGTTGCCTAAAGCTGACTGTATAAAGACATTTTCCCAAGCCGCACCAGTGCTATAAATATCATAGCGCTGGGTGGGAAGTCTCAAACCGAAGCCCTTGTCTATGGAATAAGTATCTTTATTCTCACGTAGAACCGTCCAGTTGGAATTCATTGTTCCGTCAGCGAAGTAATCTGAGATGGGAACTGTGTTGAAATTGATACTATAGGTTGTACTTGCTACATCCGAATATACTGTGACGGTGGCCGTACCCATTGGCGCAGTTAATTGCTTATATTCAATGCCATAATCCGGGTTGCTGCAGGTAGCTGTAATCTCCGGAATCTCTGTCGAATCCGGATCTACCTCTATGTTGTAATCAAATACTTCCGGATTGAACTCGGCCAATGGTACTCCATCTATGGATATCGAGGACAGTCTCGGGTACAATTCTGACAACTCGTAAATCGAGAGTTGCTCGAATGTAACATTAACAGGCTCAGCATCGACATCTCCGTTGGTAGCATACAATCCAATTCGCGGCAGTACATATCCTGTTGTAATGGTACCAAAGGTGGTCCAATTGATTCCGTCCTGAGAATACTTAAAGGTATATGCATTGCCATTCTTGACAATCTGGAAGTAAATACTGTCAGCTGAAGCCAGGTTTGCAGAATAGGACTGAGTCTCGCTACCGTTTACTGCATTATAAACCCGCACCGCATTGGTTGATCCGGATGTAGGCCGCATATATACGAATCTGATGTAATTATTATCATCATCATATACAATGAGTCCGCCCTGCTGGTTGCTTGCGCTGGGTATCGGGTCAAATTTAACCTGAGACTGTGCAACCCAATCTCCCATAGCCGACATCATAAATACGTTCTTGGGTTTAGCATCCGGATTGGAGAAGCTGCCTCTTTCAGTTGTGATGGTTAATCCTGCTTCGCCAAATACCGCATTATCATTCTTAGTATTGAAGGACCAGCCCTTAGCCAGCGCTGCGGATTCACCTTCCTTAAAGTCAGTTTCAATCGGCTCACTGCCAACACCTACCTGGTATATGGCAACTTCATCGGTTAACTTGTTTCTAGAACTAATAATCTTAATTCCCGGAATGGACTGAATCTCTTGAACAACGGTTATTTCTAAGTCCTCGTTTTCGCTGACAGGTTCAATAACCGGAATAGTTGTTGTGCCTGCTGGTAACATAATAGAATAATTCAGTTTATCCTTCACAAATCCCTCAATAGGTTCACCGTCTACGGTGATATTGTCTAGGTAAGGGCTTGATACAACATAGACAACAAAGTCAGTGGAAACTGTCTCTCCGTTATAGGTAGCCGTTGCCGTAATTGTTGCAACACCGGGACCTACAGTCTTAATTTCATCGCCCTCAACCGAGACTACCGAAGGACGATTGGATTCATAGGTAAAGGTCATGCCCTCGGGGAATTCTGTGGTTTCTTTCTGTTTAACCAGGCTGCTCTGTTGTTTAATAATATAACCATAGAGACTTTCATCGTTCATGGCAACAGTGAGTTTTGGATTGACGATTTTGCCCTTGTCGAATATCAGGCGTACTTCAACTCCGATTGATTCATCGCCTTCCTGGCTGGGTTTAACGGTAAGAACCTTCGGAACTATTTTCATAGATCCGGAAACGCTAATTGTGCCCTTAAGAGGAACATCAGCGCTGTTTGTACCGACCTGGATTTCATACGCTCCGGTGTCTACAACGAAGCGATCCAATTCTTCATTATAGAAGGCCAGATCCGGAATCTTTACTTCCAATGTAACGGTCTTGGTTTCATCGGGTTCAAGCTCGATCTTCTTAAATCCAAACAGACGTTTAATGGGTCTCTTGAGTTCAGCCGGAGCTTCGGGCTGTGCAATGTAGAGCTGTGCGGTTTCCTTGCCCTTCACGGTACCGGTGTTAGTAACATCAAACGAAACCGTAATGGTATCATTTGCATCAAATTCTGTGGCAGCTGAACCATTCTTCTCAATCTTGAGGTTAGTATACTCAAAGGTAGTATAGCTGAGTCCATAACCAAAAGGATATGAAGGAGTGCCGGTAAAGTACATATATGTACGTCCCTGCTTGCCTTCGGAAGCGAAGAGGTCGTAATCATAAATACTGGTAAGATCAGATTCACCAGAATTACTTACACTCTTATACCAGGTATCAGTGGTCTTACCGGAAGGATTGGCTTTGCCTGTTATGACATCACCAAAGCCGGTTTTACGCATACCCTGATAGCTGGACCAAAGAATAGCGGCAACATCATCTTCAAAAGTTGTTACCTGCATCGGTCCACAGGTTTCCATAACAGCTATGGTCTTCGGATTTATTTTGCCGACATTGGAAATCAGTTGTGCCTGGCCGTTAGGCAGAGCAATGCTGGCACGGTCTCCATCTTCCTTGGAGTAATCCTGGGGAGTTCCGGTAACTACGATGACGGCATCTGCATCGGCAATTGTTGCCTCATCTTCAGCCGTGATGGTGTAGGAGCTGGATGAGGTGGAATTACCGTAGCTAGTAAGATAGGTGAATGATGCATCAGGATTTATGTCAGTAATATTGTTCACTATGCGTTCCCGGATGTTTATTCTGTTTGTGCTCACGTACCCTGAATAGAGGCCTGTATATGTATTTGTCTGCCAGGCGCCTACAATAACAACTTTATATTCTCCGGATTCCGGAATTGCAAGCGGCAGAACTTTTTCTTCAGAACCTTCCGGAGCTTCGTTCTTTAACATAACGACTGCTTCAGCGTTTACATCTTCGACTAATTTCAATCGTTCAGGTGTCTGCCAGCCAGCTGAGCCACTCTGTTGTGAAATACGTTCGATAGCTTCCTGCGTGAAGATATTATCGCTGTCCCATTCACCTGTTTGCATACGAGCTGTCATCAGACGGTGTACCGCGATGTCAAGCTGATTCTCTGTAAATATGCCTTTATCGGTTTCTACAGCCTGTTCAAGCATTTCTGCCATTCTGCTGCTAAAGTTATTTGAACCACTGCCATGGCCACCATTACACTGTAGATCCATACCGTGTGCCATGGCCTGCGAATACTGTTCAATTATGGTAAGCACTTTGCCGGTGTATGGGTTAATGAAGTTATGCCTGGAGATAGTATTTACTGAGTCGCAATCGCCGGTTATGTGGCCAGAAAAGCCATAGGTCTGACGCAGTAATGTATCAAGCAAGTAACTGCTCCAGGTACAGGGATCGCCGTTCAAGGTGCTGTATGCTGTCATAATAGAGGAAACATCTGCATTCTGAATAATATTCCGGTAAGGTGCGGCATAGTATTCCCTAAGTTCACGCAAGGATGTGACAGCGCCCCCATTGAGACGGTTGTTTTCGCTGTTGTTTGCAACGTAATGCTTTAGTGTTGGATTTAACTTACGGCGACCGGCAGGATCAAGCAGGTTGCTGTTTCGGTCCATACCCTGCATACCCTGAACAAAAGCCGTTCCCATCTGGGACATGAGATAAACGTCCTCTGAATAGGATTCTTCATTGCGGCCCCAGCGGGGATCGCGGTGCATATTTACTGTTGGTGAGTAAAAATTAAGATTTGTTGCGTTTGCTCTTCCATCCGTCGAAACACCCCTCTGAGGTGCTCGCTCACGGATTTCATCTGATATTGCAGTAGCCACTTCATAGTACAGATCTGGATTCCAGGTGTTGCCAACAGAAGCATTCTGTGGGTAAGAGACGGCATTCGATTGGTTCAGATAGCCGTGAAGTGCTTCCTGCCACCAGGTATAAGTAGGAATTCCCACAGTGGCCGGAACATTCAGTGCGCCGCCGCCCAGTTGTTCAGCTGCGATAGCAGCTGTATTCTGGCTGATTACCTGTGAAGCCTTTTGGCTGGGATTCATTCTGGCAACCAGATCTGCCGCCCTCTCCGCAAAGGAATAACTGGAATCCATGTAGATCGGAATGGGTTCAGGATCTGGTTCAGAATCTTCAGCCATTACTGTTAAAGTCAGTCCCTGAAGCATACTGATGCAGAGAGCCAGGATGAGAAAGATAGACAATGCCCGTCTTTTTTGCACTTTACCTTACCTCCTTATAAAATAGTTTTTTATCACCGACTTTTCACATTCTTATTCAATTTTTACCTTAATGAAATGAATGTGTTTCGCTCTTAAAAATGTGAAAAGTAGTAACCGAAATTTGGCATAGCTTAAGCAATCCAGAACCATCTGCCACAAGTTAATCTGGCAACAAATTATGTTTTTGATATTTAATTAAATGAATAGAAATCTTAATGCTTATAGGAATCTGCCTTAGATAGTGAAGTTATGCATATTTGTATTATCTGACCGAGTATTCTAATCTTGGCCATTAAATAACATTTATTGCAGATTGGTTGCGGTCCATATATCTACCTGTCACCGGAAATATTGCCGGTTTCGGTATCATAAGGCCAATCATCTATGCCCCCAAGGTTGTATACTCTGTCGTACCCCATGAGTAAGGCTTTTTCCAAGGCCGTTTGCGATTTCACTCCCTTTGCGCAATAGAATATTATCTTGCTTGATCTGTCAGGTATCAATCTTTCCAGCTCCACCTCCAATTTATCTAAAGGAATGTGTATGCTGCCCTTTATGCGCAGCTGCGAATAGTCTTCGTATGAACGTACGTCTACAATATAAGCACCATTGTTATAATCTTCGAGAGCTTGTGCAGCAGAAATGCTGTACTGCCGGTAATTACCGCTTTGGAATATATCAAACCAGTATTCATCTCCTACCAAAACAATAAGACCGTTTGCCGCTACAAGATCATTAATATTCTTGTCGCATATAACATCAAGTTTATTGCATGTGCTGCAATCCGTCACAGTCAGGAGTTTTCCGTCGTTGCATGCCACTACCAGCTGATCAGTATCTACAGCAATTGCATTAGCCGTGATCGGAAATAATTCTTCACTAAGTTTGTCATTAATCATATTGATAGCATGCTCAATCCACAGCTCACCATCATAAGTTGACATTATCGCAGGAGAACCCGGAATATTCATATGTTCACCTGTCACAAAGAACATATCTCCTTCGGTATATACATTCCGGAACAGACAAGGCTCAGCCAGGCCATCATAGAACTTGTTATAGTCCAGCACACTCCATTCCTTTCCGTCATTAGACATTAATATCTGGCTTTCCCTGGTAATAGCCATACACATTCTTTCGTTGGCTGTTATGGAAAGAATATCGTTTTTTATTCCGGAGTCTATTTTTGTCCAGCGTTTACCGTCAGAAGAATAAATAATTGTTCCGCCGCCCCCAGCAGCCAAAAATGCCTCCCTGAATGAAGTAATACTGTATAGTGGCTTGGTGGTTTTGCTTTTTACAGGCTTAAAATTCTCTCCATCTTTTGCAACCAGTACAATACCGACATCACCCACAGCTATATCAGTTCCATTTACTGAAATTACATCATTTAGGGATAAAGTTGTTGCAGGTGGCAGATTTGTCACTGTTTTGTCCGACTTTATCCTGTCAATCCGGCCATTTGTACCTACTGCTATGTAAGAATTGCCGTCATAACATACCGCATGATATGCCTCGGTTTGTTTAGAATTATCCGTAGGTTCCATAGGTTGAATTTTACCTGTATTTTTTAGAAGAATCTGTGAGTCGCAGCTTACAGTCATGGTGACTAACAGTGCTGTAAGAATCAGGAATCCAAGTTTCTTCAATGTCGGAATCTTACAAATCATACAGACCAGCTCCCTTCTCATTATTTTTGCTTTAATAGCCCTGCAAAAAAAAAGAGATATTATGGGAATTATAATCAAAGAGATAGTTTTAATGTTATTTAGTAAGAACACATCTTCAAAAAATCTATAAATATGTTTTAATATAACATCTATGTATAAATTATCTATTATTCTTGATAAGTTGTCTCTAGCATTATTTGTCATATTCTTATCAGAATCAATACAACTTATCTGCTGTTGGAGAGTAATAGCATTTTTTCAATGTTGATTTAAGTAAGATAATTAATGTCAAGAAGTTAAAACAACTATTAGTAATAAATTGTCTTTCTAATGCAACCCTGAATAAACGCATTAGGTATACATCCGCAACTTAACTTTTCTCTTTGTTATTTCCTTGTATTCGGTGGGAGTAATCCCTACAATTCTTTTAAAATTCCTGCTGAAATAATTGGGGTCTCCATAGCCTATTTCAAAGCAGATTTCTTTACCGCTCAACTGGCTTTCAGCCAAAAGCTCCTTTGATTTTTGAATTCTAAGATTGGTAATGTAATCAATAAAAGTTTCCCCCACCTCATCTTTAAAGAGCTTACTGAAATAATGGGGACTAATGTTCAATTCGTTTGCAACATCTTCAAGTGTTATTTTATTTTTGTAGTTCTCCTTAATAAAATCAATTGCTTTAAGAATGAGTCTGTTGTTAATTCTTTTCTCTTTGATATTTTTAATGTTCTGCGCAATATATTCAATTCTTTTCTTGCAGCATGCTTTTAGCTCAATTGGGTCTTCTATTCTTAAAAACTCCTCAATATAATCACCTTTTCTAAAATATTCCTCATCTTCAATCTTGTAATTACACCCTATGCGGCGTATCAAAATCATGAGTTCCAGCAGCTTTTTCTTAATCTTGTTAAAAGATGAGGCATATTCCTTGAACAAACAGTCACAAATCTGATCAAAGGTTTGCAGACACTCTTCAGTATCCCCTGATGCTGCCTTGTCCAATAACAGCTTTTCCCTTTCAAAAATTTGATCGGATTGGAAAACACTTTCTGCCGGAACATTCATTATATGCATTATCCCGTTTCCAGAAAGCGAATTTATTGCTTTAAGGGATTCGTCATAAGATTTGACTATGTCCCTCAGAGCATACGGCCTTCCGATCCCTATAGAGATTTCCACATCAACTTTTTCTGACATCGAATTGAATATATATTCCGCAATATTGATAGCTTCATGCCTGGTGACAATCATATTTTTTTTCAAACATTCTGGAATAAGAACAATAATTCTGTTCAGCATGAAAGGCCCTACAAGACATTTATACTTCCCTTTTAAGACATTCCTGAAGTACTGGTATAAGGTTTGGGTTGTTTTGTACTCACTTTTTATTCCACCGAAATTGACCGTAATAATATACCCACCCTCTTCTTTTAATTCAAGCAAATCTGTGTAACTCTTTAAATCTCTGCTGTGGTCATAATAAAACAGCCGGGAGTAAAAGAAACTGCGCTCAAGAATGGGTGTTACTCTTTCCAGCCTTTCCTTTAGTTCCAATTCTTTCTCTCTTTTTTTTCTTCTATTGCTTATTATCTCAATTGAATTATTAACAGTTTGTATTATTGTTTCCTGATTCACTGGTTTTAGAAGGTAATCCATAACTTCCAGTTTGATGGCTTCCATGGCATAATCAAACTTATCATAGGCTGTTAATATGATAAAAATAACATCCCTCAACCTGAACCTTATTTCCCTCATTGCATCAATTCCATTTATACCGGGCATCATTATGTCCATGAAAACAATATCAGGTTTTAAGGTTTCTGCCTTTTCTATAGCCTCGCGGCCGGATTTAGCTGTTCCAACCTCAACCTCATTAGAAAAGTGTTTTTCTATGATTGATTTTATAGAATCCCGAACCAACTGTTCATCGTCAGCAATAAGTATCTTATACATGAGACCCCTCTTATATTAATCTGGTACTTTATTACTGTAAGAGTTACTCCCAGGATGAAATGGCAACAATTAAGATACAAAACTTTTCTGGCTGTTAACATTTTGGAGTGCTCATCACTCAGATGCTGCAAATTAAAATAGTAATAATTCTGTTCAGCACAATTCAGGTGTTAAAATATGTAAGCAGGTATGTATCATTAGAATTAATGTAAGATTAGGTACGTTTCTTCATAATTTAATCCTATCATTTTTCTTATATTTCCCTGGATTTTTTTTAGGTATATTAAACGAAAGGCAGTGATAATGTCGCTCTCCCATTCTAGAACTGATTATTACAGAATACTCGACAATATCATAAATACTCACTTAATATCTGTCATTATTCGGTATTTTTCATATGAAATGTAGAAAAATATTAGTTCTATTTCATCGTTTTTATTCAAACTCTGTTGAGTAATGATGGGAAATGTCTGAATAGATAGGGTGTAATACACTCTAGCCAAACTGGATATTTATATGATTGAAATAAGGACACGCCGGTAAAAAAACTGACGGTCTTGTTGGTGAAACAGGAGGCTTTATTTAAGGGTACTAAAGTATTAAATATTTTATTATCAGAGGATCCATTTTCTGCGAATATTATATTGACAAAGAGTAAACAGGATTGCAGAAAAGGCAATTAAAATCAGAACGGACAATACAGGCGGAAGTACTCCTTTCCCAAGAATTGCTGCGCCCAGCAGATCGGTTCCATAAGTTAAAGGCAACAGATAGGAAATAGGCTTCAGAAATACGGGCAAGCTGCTGATGGGCAAGAACAGGCCACACAGAAACAGCATAGGAAACCGAAAGAAATTTGATAATGTCTGTGCCTCAAACACTTCCTTGGCCGAAACGGCAATCATCAAGCCCAAAAGTGTAGACGTCACAGCAATCAGGAACACAGCCAGCAGCATCGCTACCCAGTTTATCCCGGCAAGGTCAACAAATAAGGCAGCAAATACCACCGGGACAAAAGCGTTAAATATACCGAAAAATATTGCCCCGGAAAGTTTGGCAGCTACCATTGTACCTACGGAGATGGGGGCCAGTAAAAGTCTATCGAAGGAACGCCCCTTACGCTCAAAGGTAATAGTAACAGCTAACATGGAGGTGGTACCAAACAATATGCTCATGGCCATCAGACCCGGAAGCATATGGCGGATTTCAGAGAAGTCCAAACCGCCTGAGGAACGGATCATCTGCATTAATGTCCATGAAAGAGGAAATATAATACCCCAGCTGATGTTTGGTGGTTTAAGATAGTAGTTTTTTATATCCTTTCTCAAGATACCCCAGAAAGCAATCCATGTTTTCATTTTACCATTCCCTCTTTTACCTTTTCTTTCTTTAGCTTTGCAGCCTCTAAGCCCGTTACTTTGACAAAAACATCCTCTAAAGAAGGCAACAATTCTTTGGCCTCGTAAACAGAGATTCCATTACTGTCAAGATACTCCATGACGGGCAAAAGTGGGATCCGTTCCCTGGAAATAAGGGTTATTGTATGATCTGTTTCGGTTTTGACTGTACAGTCTCCAAAACGCGCCTGCAATTCTCCAGCCAGCGGCTCCAAATCCCTATCAGCTGTTAATCGAATAGAATGCCCCTGAGTAAAGTTTTTCATCAGTTCTGAAACAGTACCATTTTCCACTATATTTCCATCCACGATAAAGGCAATACGGTCACAAATGCGCTCTGCATCCTCAATATAATGGGTAGTTATAAATATAGTGGTCCCGGCTTGTTTGAGTTGCAGCAGCATTTGACGGATCTGTCGGGCACTTTCTACATCAATACCAGTGGTGGGTTCGTCAAGAAAAAGAATTTCCGGTTCGTGGATGATACCGGCTGCAATAGTTAGTTTGCGGCGCATCCCTTTGGAATACGCCTTAAATGGACGTTTCCCGGCTTTAGCCAGATCAAATTTCTCCAAAAGTTCCCTGGCCTTTTTTTCACGTACATCCTTTCGCATACCGTAAAGAGAGCCACAAAAGCATAGGTTGTTAAAGCCGTCCATTTCATTGTAAAGATTGCTCTCATCCGGTACGATTCCTATAATGGATTGTGCCTTTTTAACGTTTTTTACAGCATCAATCCCATCAATCACAATAGTACCGCAGGAAGGTTTTGCAAGGCCTATCATCATATTGATGGTGGTAGTTTTTCCTGCACCATTTGGACCGAGAAAGCCAAATATTTCTCCACGTCGGATAGAAAAGGAGATTTTGTTTACTGCCGTGATGTCTCCGTAGTTTTTACTTAGATTTTTGACAGTTACAATGTCTGTATTGCTCATGACTGTTTTCTCCTTTCCCTGAATCTTTACCATGACAATATTCCCTTACTTCATCGCTGCAATTCTGATTTTTTACATGACAACGTTCCTGTTCGGTATAAGAACATCCGCCTGTTTCGGGCGTGCAAATTTCCCGCTCTATGCAGCTCAAAGCCTCGATATCGGCGGCAAGTTCATGAAGAGCATCCCGGTTCACATCATAATGCATAAAATAGCCTTTCTTTTTTCCCCTCAGAAGTCCAGCATCCCGTAATACTTTTAAATGCTGGGAAACCGCTCCCTCAGAAAGCTGCAGTTTTCTTGCCAGCGCTCTGACACAGTAATTGTGCCTAAGCAGCAGCATCAGTATCTTCATCCTGGTTTCATCAGCAATAGCTTTTAGGATCAGCATCCTATTCATAAAAATTCTCTTTCTTTCGCTTTGATTGATCTGTTACAAAACATTTATACCATATTATCTAATTTAGTCAATACTAAATCAAAGCCAGCTCCTTCAAAAATGAAGGGCTGGCTTATAAAAAAATACACTCAGACAAAACAATTATCTGGGAGTCACAATGTTTTCTGGTGAAGGTATACTTGGATCTCTTTTAGCAGGATATGTCATCTCAAAAGCAGAAGAACGATTTACAAAGACAGCCATTTCTCCCCTGCGAACTATACCAGATGGATTATAAATACCTTTGCCGTTTCCCACTACAATTCCATTATTGGCAAGCCTTAGAATCGAATCGTATGATAAGGGATTCTTACCCGGGCTTATATCAGAGAATGGGTTTTTGTTTACAGGATTTGGCAAAACCAGTATCCTGTCGAGTATCATAGCCATCTGTTCACGAGTTAAAGGACTGTCTGGCCAAAAACGATTTTGTCCATCCCCAAGCAATATTTGATATTTCCGTGCAATTCCAATCATATCCCGAAATCCGTGGTTTTTTGTATCCGAAAAATATTCAGCAGGTGTTTCGTTTTCCAGACCTAAAGCCCGAACTAAGATTACAGCAGCTTCTGCCCTTGTAAGGGTACGATTTGGTGCAAAACTATCTGATGAAACTCCTATCATCCAGTCTTTACTTGCCATGTCAAGAATATCATCCCGGGCATAATGATTCAGTATATCGGCAAAATATTTTCCATTAAGCCACTTTTTAAAGAATTCCCATGTCTTGAGACCTTCTTGCCCGAGACACCAGCTTCCTGTACCTAACATATTGTATTTTTGGACTAAACTTAATTTATATCTTAATGATTGGTCACTGTCATAGTAAATAGTATAAGTTCCGCCTCCTAAAACAACACCACCCCAAACTACAGGTTTTGGATCATTATTGCCAATGGTTACAATTGCTTTGGCTGTTTGGGTGGACATGTCGTAGGAAACAGTACTTTTATACTTATTGATTAAGGACTCAGCATCATAGCAGGTAATACCGCTGCCACCTTTGGCCGACCCCTCCTTCCAATACCTCCCGTAAAAAGGAACGCCCAGTAATAGCTTATCAGCCGGAATCATTTTTAGGGCATACTTTATCGAATTCTCCGTAAAAGCACTGCTGGCAACAGGCCCGGGTTCACTGCCATAGTAATGTTCGTCATAGGCCATTATCATTATGAAGTCGCAGACTTCCCCCAGTGCTTTGTAGTCATATGAGCCAGCCCAGCCGTAATAAACCCCGTATGGATTTGCTGCAACGGCAACAGATACGGTTTTATCCGGTGGCATGCTTTCCCGTAATAGTTTGATAAAGCTGGTATATTGATTTCTGTCTTCATGGGTAAGGTTTTCAATATCAATATTGACACCATCAAATCCGTATTGGCTGACAGCACTCACAATCTGAGCAACTAATGAAACTTTATTATAGATTGCTTTCCGGCCTAATTCTCTGTTCCAATGATTGCTTAAAAAAGGAACAACTTTTACACCGCGTTGGTGCATGGCATCAACAAATTTATCATCGGTTTTAGGCAATAATTTCAAATCACCATTATCATATATCTCAAAATAATCAGGACAAACAATATCAATATTATCTTTGGAGCGATCTACATTAT
>DUNT01000113.1 GCA_012839205.1 Clostridiaceae bacterium | reverse complement strand
TTTCGTATGCAAGAAATGATAATACTTGGGGACTGCTTTTTGCCGGTGCCGGAAACCAAAACATACTGGTAAACAATGCAAATATTGATGCAAATATACCCGTTAAGCTTTTTTTAAAAGCAAATATAACAATGGGGATAATAAAAAGCGGCCTGATATACCAGCTTAAAACATTATGATGTCTTTCAAAAGCCCAGCTAAAGAAGTCATCATTTGTCAGAAAAACCATTATAAATATTACTGTAGCAACTGCAAATAATATTCCCAATACTAAATCTAACTTCTTGCTCATAACTAATTTACTCCTCTGAGTATTATATTAACTTAAAATGCTAATATAAAACAGATGGTAATAATCCGAGATGAATTTTTCTTTATGGTCTTCAAAAAGCTGATGAATTAAAATCGGAACATAAAAGCCTTTGCGGTTCTTTCGCAAAGGCTTTTCATGTTATTAAATATTATGCAATATCACTTTCTAATTCATCATGGTGCCCCATAGACAGTTTATCATTAATAATACGCTGCAATATTGTTTCTCCCAGCCGTTCAACCGTTCTGCCCTCCGTTCTTAAATCACGTTTTAGTGCAGCAGAAGCAATGTTAATTAAAGCTGTACAGATTGGAGTATTGATATTAAGTTTTTTCCCCAGAGTTTCAAGAAGAACCAACCCTTGAGGTACATCCTCTGAAATATATCTTGAATCAACTACAACAGGTCCCTTTGCCCGGGTAGGCATCCCTGCATACCAGAAGAAAACTTCTTTGGCATCTCTGGTATCATCTAAAGTATTTCTATATTTACAGGCTTCCACATACGGAATTCGCTCTGATCCCAATTTCTCCATTACATCCATCTTCTCATTGTCCAGTTCCTCAAGAATATTCCAGACACTGGGTGTGAAAACCTCATGATACATGCAATAATCACCTTTAGTTTTTTCAATACGAGGAATACTCATAATAGCCCCAACCGTATGTACAATCAGATTAGGATTATGAAGAGCTGCCTCGATTACTGATGGAAGATAGACAAAAGGGTAACCGAGCTTATTCAGTATCTTGCTGCTATCTCTTAAACGACTGCCAGGATAAATCCCCAAAGGATTTCGCACATTGCGAAAACCAACTTTTATAGTTCCCGGATCGCTAATCCGACAATCTACAAAAGAGCTCTGTGCCTCACAAACGGTAAGATTAATATCGGCACAATGCTTAAGTACATATGCAGTAGAAAGATATCCGGGGTTAATCAGAAGAATCTGTCCATCACGCAGATAAGGTTTAATCCGTTTTATCAGATCTTCATGATAATTTGTCTGAATATAGATTATAACCACCTGGCTTTTGCTAATCCGCGAAATATCCCTGGATACATGCTTGATTCTTGCAGTTACTGTCTTCCCGTTTTCAATAATTTTAACTGTACCATTGTTTTTAATAAGGTAATTAAAGTTTTCATCATGCATAGCATTTGATGTTTTAATTAAATTCACCTCATGTCCACGCATGCTTAATTCTGCAGCTACGGCTGTACCGCCGTTACCTGCTCCTAAAATAGAAATGTTCATATATCTATATCTCCTTTCCTATAAAATTAAATTATGTTTTGTCACTACCAATTAAGCGCAGCATAATAAAGAACCTTTTATCAACTATGAAGATTCTTAGCTAGGCTTAGAATGACTGTCGCCTTCTGAATGCCAAAAGAAATATATTAATTAAGAAGTAAATTCTGTTTTATTTAAGAATATCGTGTCCAGAACCGACTCTGTTAATTCTCCAAAGAGCGGTCCACAGCTAACCTGATTCATACCAGGCGCACCATTATATTCGATAAATACAGGATCCCCAGCCTCATCAACAGCGAAATCCCAGCCTATAATACGAAAATGTGGGGTATCCATATGGGCTCTGCGAATCAATGAGATTACACGGTCATATGAAGGTATTTTTATCTTGCCAAAAACAGTTCCGCCAGGGTGTTTTTCTGTCCACTGGGATAGTTTATTTATGCCCTTGGCTTCAAGGCTTCCATCAGGTTTAACCGGACAGGCAATCCCCCCTGCAGAAACATTATCTAGTCTCGAGCCGCCCATTCCCATACGCAGGATGGATGAAGAAATATGAACTTCACCGCCAAACAAAAATGAAATCACCCTTATAGTGTTAAGTGATGCAGAATGTATGTTTGCTAACACTTCATGTTGCGTTATTACCTCCTGGACAATATAGTCAGAACCATAGGATTCCATCAATTTTTGAAAATCCATGTCCGGACAATTATCTTTTTCGTAGAAAAAGATATCGACACCTTCACCGCTATATATGGCCGGCTTAATAACAAAGCAATTCTCGGATTCCAGGATGGACTTTGCCTTACTAAAACTTATAATGTTGCCTGAACCATCATAAAAGGAATTATTACTATTTCTTAGTATTGTTCTAGGCTGTTTTAAATAAGGAAACAACCGATTGTAAGAACATTTATCGGTATACGCATGACGAAAGCCGGGTCTGTTAAATGCGGGATAAATTTTTTGCCAGTATAGGTCTTCTGGTATGTACCTTGGGTCGTACTTTTCATTTTTAAAGCAATACAGGTCATACCACATTTTATCGGGCTTAATATTATACTTTTCCCAAAAAGGAAGAACCTTGGAACGAAAAAGTTCTATGCTCCCCCTATAGCCTCCATTTATTGTCTCAATCTGCTGTTTGCATCTCTTTCGGGCGTTTTTTGCCTCCATATAAAGATCAACATTTTGATAAAGAGATCGGCATAACCTTTCCC
>DUNT01000112.1 GCA_012839205.1 Clostridiaceae bacterium | reverse complement strand
TGGCGGAGAGAGTGGGATTCGAACCCACGGTACGCTTCAAACGTACACACGATTTCCAGTCGTGCGCCTTAGACCAGCTCAGCCATCTCTCCATATCTGTTTATATGTCTTATATGCATTTTGCTGGTTTTTTGCCAGCATGCTTGAATATTGTAACACAGGCATTTAGTTGAGTCAAGCGATTTTACACAGGTATAAAACGGCTTATTATATCAGACAGAATAGCCTTTGTTGAGTAGTGTGAAGTGCTGTTTTAATAAATTGTATTGCAGGGCATAAAAAAGAAACAACTCGTATATGGCTGCGTTGGAGGGTATAAATTTTACAACATATTCGTGCAGTTATTATATACAAGTTGTTTCCCAATTTATATAAAAGGAGCGTTGAGTTACAGCATGGGCTATAAAACACAGGATCATAACTCGTTGTCCCCTTCAGTGTCATATGGCCAATCTATAATGCCGCCCAGATCAAAAACCTTGGTGTATCCCATGTCAATAAGCGTCTTTGCTGCGGATCTGCTTCTGTTTCCGCTTCTGCAGTAAACTATTATTGTAGTATCTTTATCAGGTACCACATCGGCGATCTTGTCTTTTATCTCATAATCGGGTATCAGTAAGCTGCCGGGAATACGAATTACACTGAACTCCTCAGGTGTACGAACATCTATCAGAACTGCCTTATTGTCTCCCTTAATAACATCCAGTGCATCCTTAGGAGAAATATTTGTATAGCTGATGGTTTTTCCACAGGCTGAAAAGAAAAGCAAAAATATACCCGGCAATCCAAGCATTATTTTTTTTAATCTATGCACATGATCACACCTTTCATATTGTTTACCCAATGATGTGTCTAGTTTGTGCGTTTACTTCTTATTTATATATTATAATTTGTCCAATTATATTAAAAGTGATTATGTTACAGTAGATTTTTTATCAAACGCCAAACTGAATATATTTCCAAATATGGTTCTAAAAACATAAAGATTTCAGGGAAACTCCTGATGATAGGCTTTTTTCAAAAAAATAAATCTGGAAATTTTCTTTCTCTGTGATTTTATATCCATTTGCCAAAAAGTGCATGAACAAAGGATTACAGCCATCGATACAGTTGTAAACAGCTCAAGGAGTGGTTTTCTTTGAAAAAATTTTAAATTTTTTGCGAAAAAAGATGGCTTTTTATGTTGCTTTATGAAATAATATGGGTATAAACTACTTGGCACATAGTGCCAGAAATATCCGAAAGGAGAGTTGACATGAATAAGGCAGATCTTATTGATGCAATTGCCAAAAAGGCGGAAATGACTAAGAAGGATGCAGGTATTGCACTGGATGCAATTATCGAGAGCATTAGCGCGTCATTAGTAAAAGGCGAAAAAGTTACATTGGTTGGCTTTGGCACATTTGACGTTAGAGACCGCAAAGCTCGTACCGGTGTAAATCCTCGCACAAAGGAAAAAATTAATATTCCTGCTTCCAAGGCTCCTGTGTTCAAGGCAGGCAAGGAGCTGAAGGAAAAAGTTGCAGCAACTAAGGGTAAGAAGAAATAAGAACATAAAATAAAAAAGCGGCCAGAGAGGCTGCTTTTTTAATACAATTGATGCGTAAAACAATTCAAATGAGATTTTGATATCAGAAAAACATATTAAAATAGTTTCAGCTTTGTTCGTAATAAAAGAGAAACATACAAGTAATACAATTTTACTACATTGAAAAGGCGATTTATGTTAAGCTCTTCCTAGAAGCTCTTTTTTATTAATCAGGAGGTCTATACATGAGAAAAAGTTTTATTAAGGTACAAAAATCGCTTATGGCTTTGTTGCTTTGTTTTACCCTGATATTTTCAATGGCAGGGAACATCTCTCTGGCGTATGTTTCTGGCTTCGGCAATACGTCAATCTTCCACACCGAAGAGAGGAGGATAGCTGAAGGTGTTGTTTTGAACCGGTGGAGCGGTATTAACAGTGGTAATGCCTATAAGGCGGGGCAAACAATTACTTTCAACCCCAAAACCTCAGATGCCATGGTATTTGCAGCATACGGCAACAGTGTAAGCAGCCGAGTAACTTTAAGCAGTATGTCAAAGATAGAGGAACAAAACCAGGGTGTCTCAATAATCGGAGGAATTAACGGTGATTTCTACTATACCGAAAATGGCGTGCCGATAGGCCTATTAGTACAAAACGGCAGGCTTATAAGCTACAGCAACACCAAATGGAATGCTGTGGGCTTTAATGAGGATGGTACAGTTATCATTGATATGCCTAATTTTGAAATGTATTATACAGTAAACGGCAAGAAGTATACCTTCGGCAATTTTAACAAGCCGCAGAACGATTGGGGTCCTTATTTGTACAGCAGTGATTTCGGACCTAATACCGGAAGTACTGTACCAAGCCTTGAGGCTATACTTGATATAATAGATGGAGACCTTAAGATTGGTGGAACGGTAAAGGCCAGAATATCTGGTATAAAAATAAATGCAAAATCAACACCAATAGGTGAAAACCAGCTTGTTCTATCTGCGAGAAACGGAAAGAGCGGCTTTAGTTCAATGGCTGATTTCAGGATAGGGGACGAAGTGGTTTTCAATTTTAAAGATCCGGAAAACAAATGGACTAATGTAACCCAGGCCATTGGTGGAGAAACAATACTAATTAACAACGGTGTAATAACCAGCGGATTGTCTGCATCGAATTATAACCCTGCCACAGCAGTGGGGGTTAAATCCAACGGTGATGTAATATTTTATCAGGTGGATGGAAGAAGTACCTTAAGTCAGGGTGTTTCCAGCGCAGAGATTGCTCAGTTTCTTCATAAATTAGGTTGTGTAAAAGCTCTGCAATTAGATGGCGGCGGCTCATCGGCAATTATAGCCAGAATGCCGGGGCATTCAAGTCCGGGGCTTCTTAACAACCCGTCAGACGGGAGAGAAAGGGCAAATTCCAACAGCCTTATTCTTATCTCAAAGAATAGTGTTGCCATAAAAGAGGGGAAAGAAGTAAACAGTCAAGTGGCAGAAAATCTCCATGTGTACCCGGCAAAAGTATATGCTTTGCCCGGAGCTACGGTACAATACTCGGTTAAGGCAACCAATAAGCATTATCTTCCTGCCCAATTACCTGCTTCAGTTGAATGGGCGAGCGGTACAGGTGCTATAGATAATAACGGTTTATTAAAGGTAGGCAATACTACCGGTACTTTCCATGTCATGGCTGCAAACAAGAATATAGTGGGCAGCTCATCTGTCACAGTTCTGGACAGGGTAACCTCTATTAAGCCCTCCAAGAGTGTTTTAACACTTCTTCCGGGAGATAAGATAGATTTAAGCTGCGAAGCCTACTATTATAATATAAAAGTTAACAGTAGTGACAGTTCCTTCTACTGGCAGGTTGAGGGAAATATCGGTACTATTACCCAGGATGGATTGTTTACCATGGCCGACAATGCATCCGGCAGCGGCCGTATAATTGTAAAATATGGAAACACATCTGCATACATAGACGTTGTAATTCCGGCCACACCAAACGCAATAGAAGATTTTGAAAACCAAATCGGTTGGGGATATTCATCTGTAAGAGCAAAATCCGCCAATGTATCCCTTATTCAGGACAACGAACTGGCAAGGTCAGGCAGTGGACTGTTGAAACTGGATTATGACTTCACTTTAGGCGCAGGTGTAGAAAGCGGCGTAGCCGGTGTATATGCATATGCGCTGAATCCTAATACAAAAGCCAAGACCGACCTTACTGTACCCGGATCACCTAAGGCTATTGGAATGTGGGTGTACGGGGATAACAGCAAGACATGGCTTCGAGCAAGCGTAAAAGATGGAAACGGACAGAGTTTCTACATCGATTACACCCCCGATTATAACCCGGCTACCGGAACAGGCGGAATTGACTGGACCGGCTGGAAATATGTCGAGGCGAAAATACCCGCCGGAAGAAAGGGACCGTTTACTCTTGAAACACCTATAAGAGTAATGTGTTCCAGAGATGAAATGAGAACAAAAGGAACATTGTATTTTGATCAGATACGTGCCGTATATACCGAAGGAAATATAGTTCAGGCGCCGACAGTTAAGGTTACATCTCCTGCCGATAAAGCTGTAATTAAGACCTCAAAGATTCCTTTTTCAGCTGAAATAATTAAGGGGACAAACGGGGCCGATATAGATGCAAACAGCGTGAAGGCAGTACTTGACGGAAATGAGTTAAATAATGTCTCGGTTGAGGGAGCAGGAAGTGTCCTTATAAAAGGAGAGCTTGGTTCAGATATTCCTCTTTATGACGGACATCACAGCCTTACCATAAATTATTCCGATGTGACCGGAAATAAAGGGACACATACCATTACCTTTACAGTGGATACAGGAGCGCCTCAGGTAACAGCTGTTACCGATGCTACAGTTATTGAAGGCGGAAGCCTTAATACAACTTTGAACATTAAAAACCCAAAGAATCTGAAAAAGATTTATGTTGATTTTGAGTACGATGTAACAAAACTTGAACCAGTGGATCAGGATAGTTCAACCCCGGGAATTCAGGCAGCCTTGGAGCCTTGGGCTAAAAAGGGTACAGTTATAGCTAATCGGATCGATGAGAAAAATGGCAGGGTACTAATAGTAGTAGACAACCTGACAAACTTATCAACTGCTGATACATCCAAACTGGCTACCATAACCTTCAAAGCAAAACCCGGCTTTGGAGATGAAACCCAGATAAAACTTCATCTGGGAGCAATGATTGTTGAAGGCAGAGGACAAAGCCAGCGATTCCCATTGCCGGATATGAAGGTAAGCCCTGATTACCCGCTGATATTGAAAGCCGATGGAATTAATCCCGGCGAAACCACTAGAATAACGGTAACCGACAGAAACGGAAAACCGGTTGAAGGTGTAGGTATTTATTTAAATGATTTGTCTTACCCCTTCTGGCATACTGATGCAAATGGTCAGGTGTCGACGAATATTTTAACTCAGTTATTGACTGGAGAACCCTTAAGTATTAGGGCAAAGAAAGATAACTTGTTAAGCAAGCCTTTTATTTTAGCAGAATAGCTGAACAATAGGGTAACCTGATGAATAGTATAGTATCAAAGATTTCCCGAGGGATGTTATGGTTTACCGCAACTACAACTTTGACATTAATAAGCTGTTGTTGATTGGAGCTTTTATAACGCTGGCAGGTGATTTTGTTAAGTTGTTGATAACTTATCAGGTGTATTGCGATAGTTTGACTAAAAAATATAAATCATGTACAGATAAAGGGGCTGGCTCTAAATGAGTCAGCCCCTTTGACAACACAGACTATTGTGTTAAAAGTTCAAAAATTTCTTTTAAACTCTTGCCTTCCACTTGTTTTCTTACATTGGCAACCTCTGTTTTAACGATCTCGGTTAAGGATTTTTGTCCCAGAATCTCTACCGGAGCAAGATCGTCGGTAAGAATTAAACTGTCATCGGTCATTTCCACAAGATTTTTATCAATAAATTCTGAAATATAGTATAAATCATGTTCCTTTCCTATTTGGGCATTGATATTCTTTTTATAGTTTTCAATCATGTGCTGGTCATCACTGACAAAAAGAAGTGAATTGGTAACCTGTGTAAGATCAGCTCTGTAAACCTTGTTAAAAATACTTTTTACAGTATTGGCCAGATACTCGGGCACACCTGTAAAACTCCCTGATTTCATATTTACGTTAACAATAAGAACGCCGCCGGGCTTTAGATGTTCCTTAACAATTTGGAAGAATTCTTTGGTAGACATATGAAAAGGCACTGTAATATCCTGATAAGCATCGGCCAGGATAATATCATATTGCTTTGCGTCAGATGTCGAGAAAAAACTGCGTCCGTCATTTATGAATACATTAGCCTCATCTTCTCTTAAATTAAAGTATTTTGTGGCCAAATTAGCAATCTCGGCATCAATTTCCACTGCATCAACTCTAACATTAGGGATGTACTTTTTCAGCTGTTTTGGAAAAGTACCTGTTCCCAATCCCAGCACCAAAACATCCAGCTCCTTTTCAGGAGACATATCCTCTATGAAATAAGGTGCCATAAGCGCATATTCATAATAGTACCCCGAAAGTGAGCCATCCTTTTTATAGATAGACTGGACTCCGAAAGCGACATTTGTTGATAATATTATAGAGGTATCGGTTTCCTCCACCTGAAGATAATTATATAAGGATTCCCCCTCGTATAATAAATTATCTTTCCAAAACGCATAGGAGTTATTGAGGGGGAGTAACATAAAAACCAGTATCAGAATTGCGGTTATAGTATTACGCAATGCATTCTTTTTGGTAAAGATAAAGTAAAGGGCACATACTATGTTTAACAGCAGAGCAAAGAGTAAAAAAGTCTTACTGGTGCCTATGTAGGGAATTGTAAGGAAGGTGGGAGCAAATGTTCCGATAATGCTTCCGATAGTTCCCATGGCATATATCTGGCCTGCGATACGCCCCTTGTTATCTGTATCCTCAACACCCAGCTTTACCAGGTAAGGCGACACCATTCCCAATAGTATCATTGGAAGTGAGAATATTACCAGACATGAAATAGCCGAGCCCAATACAACCAGATCGCTTCCCGGCATAATCAGCATAAGAAGACCTGCAATAAGTGCAATTAAGTATTTGCTTACAAACGGAATAATAGCAATCCACACTGAAGCAATCCAGATATAAAAATATAGCCGTCCAAGGCTCTTATGTTTATCGGCGCTTCTCCCGCCTAAAACATTACCTATACTCATACAAATCATAATAAGCCCGATGATAACCGACCATACAATTTGTGAAGAGCTGAAATAAGGAGCTAAGAGTCTTGAACATGATAGTTCAACAGCCATTACTGTCATACCGGATAAAAAAGAAGTAATGTAAAGAATCAGATTATTTTTTTTCATTGGTTTTTCTCCTGTTTTCTTTTATCTTAAAATATTTTAACATAATATGTTTCAGTTTATATACTTAATTTGAAAGATATAAGACCATGGCAGATATTGCCGGGACATCAACAGTGTTTCCGTCAAAACTATATAGAGACTTTAAGCCAGCAGTATTATCATCAACTACAACATTCCAGTGCCCGTTTTGGGGTAAAGAGATACTTTGCGTCTGTATTCCTGCGTTATAGGCTACGAAAATAGTTTTCCAGGAATCATTATTGGCATAATTATTGAGGGAAAAAGCCACGGCATATTCGGGGCAGGGGTAAAAAGCAAGATTTCTTCTTATTTCCTCAGCATGTATCATACGGAAAGCCGGATGAGCTTTTCTGAGGTTAATAAGTCCCTTATGATAATTGAAGACCTGCTGGTATCGGTATTTCAGCCACCAGTCAATCTGGTTGATATCGTCAGGAAGATTATATGAATTGTGTTCCCCTTTCTTTGTCCTCATCATATCGGTTCCCAGCATAAAGAAAGGTATGCCCTGTGAGGTCAGCACTATTGCGGCGGCAAGGTTTACAAGGCGGATATAATCAGCCTCTTTTAAATCAGGTCTGCTGGCCACCAGCTTATCATAAAGGGTAAGGTTATCATGAGAAGCAGTATAATTTACACAATGCCATGGATAGGCCGCCCATGCATATCCGGAGTAATTAACCTTTGAATAATCGATACCCGGGTGATATACTGCACCCACAACACCAAATTTTACTCCCTCTTTATACTTATAGTTTCCTGTTATAAAACCAGTCTTATTCTTATGAAACGTATCACCTTTTATGGCATCCCTGGTATTGTCATTAAAGAAACCAATTTTGTTCAGCTTGGCGGCGTTAGCCTTGATGGAAGAGTTATAACCCTTTAACAGTGAAAGGCCTCCTGTCCAGCCCTCGCCATAGAGCAGTATTGACGGACTTATCTTATCCAGGGCCAGCCGGATATCATTCATGGTTTCAATATCTATAAGGCCCATAAGATCAAACCTGAAACCATCTATCTTATATTCCCGAGTCCACATTTTTACAGATGAAACAATAAAATTCCGTACCATTGATCGTTCACTGGCAATTTCGTTTCCGCAACCGGAACCATTGGAGAAGTTGCCCATGTGGTCCTGACGATAGTAGTATCCTGGGACAAGTTTATTCAAATCAGAGTCAATGGTTTTATAAGTATGATTGTAGACCACATCCATAACAACACCCATGTTGGCTTTTTTTAATGCCATAATCATTTGCTTCAGCTCAATGATGCGGGTGTATCCGTTATGGGCATCAGTTGCATATGAACCTTCAGGAACATTGAAATTGGTGGGGTCATAGCCCCAGTTATACTGGTTTTCCAATGGTTTTGTTTCATCCACCGTGAAAAAGTCGAAAACAGGTAAGAGATGGACATGCGTTACACCAAGATCAACCAGATGTGACAATCCGGTGGGCATATTTTCAAAGGAGCGGCTATCGTTTTGTGCCAGACCAAGAAACTTGCCGGGGTACTGAACTTGCGAGCTGGGGTGCATGGTAATGTCCCGCACATGCACTTCGTAAACAATAGCATCAGTAGGGTTTAACAATTCTTTATGACGTACATTCTCCCATCCTTCGGGGTTTGTCAGAGCAGGATTTACCACCATGCTCCGTCTTCCGTTTACCCCTGAAGATTTGGCATATGGATCGGCCGCCTCAAGGGTCTTTCCCATTACCATAGAACTAAAAGTATAATATATTCCTGAAAGATCGCCTGAAACGCAGGTTTCCCATACACCTTTTTCTTTACGCTTCATTTCAATTACATCCTTCAGACTTGGTCCTGAGCCTGTTTCATAAAGGTTCAGGAACATTGCTGAAGCTGTGGGTGCCCATACCTTGAAACAGGTGGAGTCCGGGCTCCAGTTTGCTCCTAAATCATCATTATTATAAGTAAATAAATTATCAAATTCAGGGGTATCATATATCATGCCATAATCCACATAACCGTTTCTAAAGCCGGGTTTATAAATCATATATGTGGAACCGGGCATCATATCGTTTTCTAGTGAAATGACAAAATCCCTGTTGCCTCTTATAGGAGTAACATGACGTATAGTTACATTTAGACCGTTTTCAAAAACCTGAAAGGGTTCTTCCTCATGACTGTAATTGGCGGGTGCCTGCAAGGATACAAAAATCTCTCTGAAATTTTGGAAAATAGCCTTTTCAAAACCGGGTGAAAGCTGAAGTTCCTCTAAGGAGGTAAAAATTTCGGCCGTATCCTGGACCAGATAAATATACTCAGTTGAGTTTTTTGCATTATCGGAAAAAGTATAAAAGCGGTCTATATGAAGATCCCTTTCGTGCCATCCTCCCCGGCGCACAATAAGACCGATATCATTACTGGTAAACCCTGAAACATCAATTTCAGCAATTTTGAATACCCTTGTGGGATCACCATTTAATAATTCCTGTTGATTAAACATGAAAGGAGAGCCTTCCTGCCCTTTTTCCCATATCCAGAGGTCCCAGCCTGTATAGTCCTGGTCATAGCGATAATAGTGAATTCTAAGCATGCATTCCCTCCCGGTAACTGGTGCCATAAAGGTAATATATAATGCGTTACTTTATAAATTATATAATTAATAATTATAACATATTAATACACAATAACCACACTTTTATACGACTCGAATTGACAGCAAAACACCTCTAATTTTATCCTGATGATCCCGCGGCGGAGTCGAAGGATCTTTTTGCTGCAGCTTAATAGAAAAAGGAACGGTAGAATACCGTTCCTGTGTAAATCATTTTGTATTAGCCTTTTAGTCTCTGCTCCAAAGCTGCCAGCTGGTCTTTTAGCTCTTGCGGAAGCTTAGGACCATAATTCTTGTAGTGTTCTTTAATGGATTCAATCTCATTAAGCCATTCTTCTTTGTTAACATCCAGGATGCTTTCTAAAGCTTCTTTTGTAATATCGAGACCTTCGGTATCAATATCATCAGCAGTAGGCATATACCCTATAGCTGTCTTAACAGCGTTGCCTTCCCCAGATACTCTTTCACAGATCCACTTAAGAACACGGCTGTTCTCACCGTAGCCAGGCCATATAAACTTGCCTTGTTCGTCCTTGCGGAACCAGTTGACATAGAATATTTTCGGCAGTTTGCTTTCATCAGATTTCTTGCCGGTATTAATCCAGTGCTGTAAATAATCACATACATGGTATCCGATAAACGGAAGCATTGCAAACGGATCACGGCGAACCTGACCAATCTTGTCTGATATAGCTGCTGCTGTAATTTCTGAACCCATAATAGATCCCAGGAATACGCCATGGTTCCAGTCAAAACTTTCATGTACCAGTGGAATAGTGCTGGGACGACGTCCGCCCACCAGGATTGCTGAAATCGGCACACCGTTTGGATCTTCCCATTCGGGAGCGATAACAGGACATTGGCTTGCAGGAGCGGTAAAGCGTGCGTTAGGATGAGCAGCATTAGTACCGGACTCAGGAGTCCAATCATTTCCATGCCAGTCAATAGCATGCTCAGGAGCGGGTTTTCCGATTCCTTCCCACCAAACATCACCATCATCGGTTAAAGCAACATTTGTAAATATTGTATTCTTTTCAATGCTGTGCATAGCATTGGGGTTAGAATCTTCTGATGTACCCGGAGCAACGCCAAAGAAACCTGCTTCAGGGTTAATAGCGTAAAGACGTCCGTCCTCACCAAATCTTAACCAGGCGATATCATCGCCGATGGTTTCAACCTTCCAGCCCGGAATTGTAGGAACCAACATAGCCAGGTTTGTTTTACCGCAGGCACTTGGGAATGCGCCACATACATAATTCACTTTACCTTCAGGGCTTGTAATTTTTAATATAAGCATGTGCTCAGCTAACCAGCCTTCATCACGAGCCTGAACAGAGGCTATACGAAGAGCAAAGCACTTCTTTCCGAGAAGAGCATTTCCGCCATATCCGGAGCCATAGGACCAGATAGTCCTTTCTTCAGGGAAGTGGCTGATATATTTTTGATCCATAGGAGCGCAAGGCCATGAAACATCCTCTTGTCCTTCTTCTAAAGGAGCGCCTATAGAATGGAGGCATGGTACAAATTCTCCATCACCCAGTGCATCTAATACCTCTTTGCCCATACGGGTCATAATACGCATATTAACTACAACGTATGGGCTGTCAGTTAATTCGATTCCGATTTTAGAAGCAGGTGAACCTACTGGGCCCATAGAGAAGGGTATTACATACATAGTACGTCCCTTCATGCATCCGTCATAGAGACCGGTCATTGTCTTTTTCAGTTCTTCAGGGTCAATCCAGTTGTTTGTCGGGCCTGCATCCTCCTGAGTTTTTGATGCAATATAAGTTCTGTTTTCTACACGGGCAACGTCTGACGGATCACTTCTGAAAAGATAGCTTCCGGGGCGTTTAGGCAAAGGAGTTGCCATACCGGAATCGACCATTTCTTTTAGTAAACGATTATTTTCTTCTTCTGAACCATCGCACCAATATATTCGGTCAGGTTTACATAAATCGGCCATTTCTTTAACCCAAGCTTCGAGTTTTTTGTTCATTATCATTCTCCCTTCATTTATGTCTTACATATTAAAAGCATTTGCTTCTATAAATATTTAAAATATTTATAATGAGGTCTGATTATACTAAATAAAAACAGACCATTTTTACACGATTACTCCTATTATACAATAAGGGATTAGAATTTGAAATAGTAAAAGTTAAATATTTCATATTTATATTTTTTAGATGTATAAAAAAACATACATGCTAAACCCAGCAGCTTGTAAAATAAGGATTTCGTCAAACCACTAAAAATATAAGTTATATATGATACAATCCAAAACGTGCAAGACTTCACTTTAATGGTTTCATATTTACTTGTCAAAATGCACATCTTTTGTTTCCCCGCCGGCATATTGAGAGGAATAACCGGGTTCTGTCTTGTAGAGAACCCGATTTCTAATGGTTTTTCTAAAGATTATTTTAACCATAAAAACAGATATGATAAATGATGTTATAAAAAGTAAAATATCAATGTAAATATTGTCTGCAATTTTATAATAAAATGGTATCAGTATATAGTTTGCTGCATTAAATGACAAATGCAGGAGTATACAGGGATATAGGGATTGGTATCTTAATTTTATAACAGCCAACAAAATTCCCAAAAAGGTGGCATAGCATATCCATAGAAGCTGGCCATGCATAAGGCCAAACAACAAAGCCTGTATAATAAGTGCGATAACTGCAGGCATACCTCTTTGCAGACTTTTCATAATAAGTCCTCTGTAAAGAACTTCTTCCAGAACAGGTGCTACGACTACAACGGATATTACTTGCACCAAAGTAATTTCGTCCCCCAAAACACTTACGGCTTTATCATATTCCTGTACCAAAGTTTGGGGTATAGGAAGAAATTTAATGAAGTAGGAAATAAAAATATTTGTAGTTACGCCAAGGATTAAAACAGGCCAAATACTATTAAAAGAAACATAATTAAGATCAAGTCTTTCTTTTAAAGACTTCTTTGAGAGAAGAATTATCAACCAGAAAACAAAGAGGCTAATTGCAGCAGCGATGATATTAAGAAGCATTGCATTATCATATAATAAGGTTTCTATAATTTGTGGAAGAGCTTTAGATAAACCTGGTGCTTGTATACCTCTAAGTCCTTCTTTTATACCAAAATAAATACCTCCTATGAATATAACCAGGAGATTTATGACAAAATATAAAACAAAGTAGCCAATTGCAGCACCAGCACCTTTAAAAAAATTTTTCATAGTGCCTCCTGTTACAATTTTATATAATTTTATCATAATAGTCAGAAATCTTAAATCAATATCTACATAAATGAAAAGGAGGAGTATTATGTCTGCCAAAAAGCATAAGCACAATGAAAAGAGAAATCCAGACACCAACCAGCAAATGAACAACAGAGGCGAACCGGTACCAGGAACAGGCCATGACACCAAACGAGCACAACAAAAGAACGGCTAATCAATAAGAAGCCAGCTATCTCAATATGATTTGAAATATTGAGATAGCTTTTTTTATGCTTCGGATTTCAGAAATTTCATTTGTAGTTATAACCATGTTTTGCTCAGCTATTCCCAAGGGTATTTATAAATTCCAAAGTCAAAGAACCCAGCGATAATAGATATAAAAAATTTTAAAAAATCATTTGAATACTATTGACAATCATATGATTGTATTATACAATCATAGTGTAGGATTTTTATAATGGCAACGGGGTGTTTGGTATGATTATGGAAAAAAAATTTCCAGGAACACAGGTTCCTGTATCCGATGTGCCTTTGTTACAAGGAATCTTTTCTGTAACAGGAGGAATTACTCTGTCTCAGGTATGTGAAATAACAGGATTGGAAGCAGGAGCTGTTCATAACTGGATCAGCAGGGGATATTTAAATCCGCCGGTAAAACGCAAGTATTTAAAAAGTCAGGTGGCCCGCATCATTTTAATTAATATGTTACGAGATACACTCGCGCTTGAAAAAATAGCTAAAGTACTCAGTCATGCAAACGGGGACCTTTTGGATAGATCGGATGACATAATGGATGACAGTGATATTTATAATTGTTTATGCGACATACTTATTCCGGCAGAAAAAAATGAAGTAATAGACATCAAAGAGCTTTTTAAAAGAACAGAAGAATATTTAAAAGATTTTAAAGAACCTTATCCGGGAGCGAGGCAAAGATTGGAATTAGTGCTTAAAATCATTATATGTGCATGGGAGTCAGCGTATTTTAAGAAATATGCAGAGCATTTGGCGGAAAAAATCCAGGAATAGAAAGGAGGTAATTATGAACTGGTGGAATGAAATGACGGGGCTGCAACAGGTTTTTGCCTACATTGCCCTTCCGGCGACGTTAATTATGGTTTTACAATTTGTTCTGTCGCTGTTGGGTTTTATTGAGGCAGGCGATGCTGACGGGTTAGACGGTGTGGACGATTTTGCTGATGGTACTGACCTTGACTTCGATGACGCAATACCCGGGGATATACCAGGTGAGCAGCCCGAGGATATTTTTGATGGGCACCTAACAGAAACTCTTAACGAACAAGCGGATGATACTGACTTTAAAGCAGATTCCTTAAGGCTGTTTACGCTGAGGGGTATAATAGGGTTTTTTGCTATTGGTGGGTGGACCGGCGTTGCAGCCCTTGAATGGGGAATCCCTATACCGGGAGCTGTATTGCTTTCCCTTTTGACAGGCTGGATGGCACTTTATTTTGTTGCGTGGTCAATAAGGGCAGTACTGCGTCTTCAGCACAGTGGGAATATTGTTCTGCATAATGCAATAGGAGTGCAAGGGGAGGTGTACATACCCATACCTCCCATGAAAAGTGGTGCAGGCAAAGTAAACATTGTTATTCAGGAAAGATTAACCGAGGTTAATGCTGTAACAGGTGCAGAGCGTACCATCAAGACAGGTGAAATGATTACAGTTATTGGTGTAGAACCTGAGGGAGTACTATTGGTAGAACCGGTGGAATCATCGCAGAATAATTCCTCTGAAGGGATTATTATAAAATAATTTATAGGGAGGTCGAAATATGCCATTTGATCCAAGTTTAATGCTTATTGTTGTCGCTGTAATTTTAGTTGTATCGGTGCTCATGTTTGTTGTGTCCAGATATCGGAGGTGTCCTTCTGATAAAATCATGGTTATCTACGGAAAGGTAGGAACATCCAGGGATGGAACAGCAATTTCCGCTAAGTGTATTCATGGTGGAGCAGCCTTTATCTGGCCGGTATTTCAAGCATATCAATACCTGGATTTAACCCCAATGTCCATCAGTGTGGATTTAAGGAATGCTTTGAGCCGGCAGAATATCCGTATTGATGTGCCTTCCAGTTTTACTGTCGGAATATCAACAGAGCCCGGTGTTATGCAAAATGCTGCTGAGAGACTGCTGGGATTAAAGTTGCCACAAATTCAGGAGTTGGCAAAGGACATTATTTTCGGTCAATTGCGTTTAGTGATAGCAACCATGGATATTGAGGAGATTAATACAGACCGGGATAAATTTCTGGAAGCCGTATCAAGAAATGTTGAGACAGAGCTTAAGAAAATTGGTCTTCGTCTGATAAACGTAAATGTAACCGATATTACTGATGAGTCAGGCTACATACTTGCTTTGGGTAAGGAGGCCGCTGCTAAGGCAATAAATGATGCCAAGAAATCTGTTGCTGAACGGGAAAGAGATGGTTCGATAGGTGAGGCTAATGCCAAACGTGACCAGAGAATACAGGTTGCAGCTGCGGATTCAGAGGCAATTAAGGGTGAAAATGAGTCCAGAGCACAGGTCGCTCAGTCCAACGCAACACTTCGTGAACTTGAAGCTGAAGCATTGAGAAGAGCTACAGCCGCCGAAAAAATTGCATCGGCCAGAGCTTTGCATGAAGCATATTCTGCCGAGCAGGAGGCAGAAGCAGCGCGTGCTGCCCGTGAGAAGGCAACATTGGAAGCCGATGTTCTTGTTAATGCGGAAATCCAGAAGAGGAAGATGGAGCTTGAGGCTGAAGCACAGGCCGAGCAAGCCAGAAGAATTGCAAAGGGTCAGGCAGATGCTATTTACTTAAAGATGGCAGCAGAAGCCCGGGGTATGCACGAACTTCTGACAAAACAGGCACAAGGGTATGCTGAATTAGTGAAAGCAACAGGTGGCAACGCTCTTAATGCTACACGCATGATGCTGGCAGATAAGATGGAAAATCTCATGAAAGTTCAGGTTGAAGCAATTAAGGGTATCAAGATTGATAAGGTTACTGTATGGGACAGCATGGGAGGTAAGGAAGGTGCTCCGGCAACTGCAAACTTCCTTTCAGGGATGCTTAAGTCCATACCTCCGATGAATGAGATGTTCAAAATGGCAGGAATGGACCTACCTGAATATCTCGGTAAGGATAATAAGGACGCAGATGTTTCCGTAGTATCTGAAACAATAAATACACAAGCCGAGGCACCAGTTGAAGAAGTGCCTGTTGAATAAAACATGCACAAAAGGGCGGATTTATTCCGCTCTTTTTTAATACCTTTCTGAGCTTTACCTCTACTGTCATTATGAGCCCCCTTATGTCATTCTGAGCCCCCTTATGTCATCCTGAGCGTCAGCGAAGGATCTTTCTGCGTTAAACAGGGAAGCGTCTGTAGACTGCTGCAATTTAGCGCTCCATCTCCAACATCCGGTTTCTAGTCGCGCCCGCTCCGCAATCCATGCTTCGCTTTAAAACGCAGCAGCCACGCCGCTTAATTATGTCCGTACAAAAAAGACTAGTTCGCATAATTCTATTTACACAATTGAAATTTTCTAAAAAATGCAATGACCAAACAGAATAAAATAAGCTATAATGTGTATGTGTATTCAGATAATTGAATTTAGGGGGCATGATTAAACTGAGAAGATACATAACCGGTCTTATATTGGTATTATGCTTTACCGTAATATTTATCGCAGCAGCATCGGGCCAGACTCATGTTGTTTCCGATCCCCGACAGAACCTTGAGGACATTTCCAATGAGGAGAAGGCTGTATTGGAAGAGCTCTTTTTCCTTTCTCAGGAGATCGATGAAATGAACAGAAGGGCAGAGGAATTGTCAAAGGAATCGGAATCTATTGCAGGGGAAATCCTGTTAATGGAAGCGGATATAGTAAAGCGCCAGGAGCATTATGATATGCAACTGGACATACTGGAAAAGGTGTTGGTGTCTTATCAGAAAAACGGGATGACCTCATATCTTGAGACTTTATTATCATCCGAAAATCTTACTGACTTTATAAAAAGACTTAATATCATACAGGAGCTTTCCCGGAATACAGGGGAAATGCTCAATTCAATGGAAGAAGAAAAAAACAACCTGATTTCCCAACGGGAAGCCCTTATATCCAATAAAACTCTTTTGGACAGCAAAAAGGCCGAACTGGAGAATGCAATTACACAAAAACTAAAGCTGAAACAGGAACAGGAGGACTTTTTAAACTCCCTTGCTGAGAAAAAAGAACATTATCGGAATCAATTAAACAAGCTGGATCAAGCCTGGAGTGAAGTTAAGGGATTGTTTTCAAATGTATCCGCTGAATTTTCCAGAGCATTTAACGAGTCTGACCTTTCTGCAGAAGACTTTAATCTTCAATTTGAATTTCTGTCTGTGAAAGGCGCTCTTACTGATGACAAAATGAATGAGGTCATTGAAAAGGATAAAAAACTTCCTAAAATGATTTTTAGTATCAGCCCGGGAATAATCCAATTAGAAGTTCCGGAAATGCATTTACTGCTAAGCGGTGATATTGCTGTTGAAAATGGAAGTGTATTGAGAGTTGAAGTAACAGACGGGACTTTTTATGACATGAAATTGGAAAAGCCATCTATAGATGAGTTGTTTAGGGATGGTTATTTCTTAATAGATTTTAGACCGCTGATAGGTAATATTACTCTGAAGTCTGTAGAGTTAAAGGATGGATTTATTGAGTTCAGAGTAAATCCTTTCTTTTAAAACTAATGGGGGAAGATGGCATGATAGAAGCAAAAGAAGTATCCTTGAGATATCGTGATGGAACATTAGCATTGAATAATATTAATTTAACCATAGGTGAAGGTGAAATTGTCTACATAACTGGTCCCAGCGGGTCAGGGAAAACCAGTCTGTTAAAACTCATTTTGGGGATGGAACTTCCAACTTCAGGTACAGTTAAGGTAATGGGAAAGCAGATATCCGGAGAAAAAACTGAGGAATTAAGGAGCCTGCGGAAAAAAATCGGACCGGTATTTCAGGAACTGAAGCTTGTACCGGGAAGAAGCGCAATGGAAAACGTTATGATGGGTATCAGATTTTTAGATTTTTCCCGGCAGGAAATCAAAAAGAATGCTGCTGATGCACTTGAAAAGGTAGGATTGTCTCATAAGGCTCATTCCATGGTAGAGAACCTGTCATGGGGTGAAGCCCAGAGAGTATCTATTGCGAGGGCTATTGCCAGGAATCCTGGATTAATATTAGCTGATGAACCTACAGGCAACCTGGACCATGACAATGCCATTAACATTCTCAATATTTTAACATCTTTCAGGCAGAAAAATACATCGGTTGTTGTTGCAACCCACGCAACTCATTTAATTGAGAATCAAAAAAATATCACCATAATCCGGATGAATCAAGGCAATATTTCAATTGAAAAGCGAGGTGATGAGGCATGAAAAACTTCATCGCAAATTTAGATTATTTTTTCAAAGAAGCCAAAAGAATTATATTCTTAAATAAACTTTCGAATATTTTTACATTTTTAGGTGCGGTTTTGATTTTGCTGATACTGGCCACGGTGGTAACAGGCTGGAGTATTTCATCCCGCCTGGTCAGGATGTTGGAGGAGGAGGCCGAAATAAGTGCCTTTTTCCATGAAGATATGGATGAAAATGAGGTATTTGCCCTGGCCGAAGACCTGGACAAACTGGACGGAGTTTGGAATGTCCGGGTGGTGGACGAATCGGAAGCCTATGAAAGGATGGAAGAGATTCTTGCAAATGATGCAGGCATTTTGGAGCTTTTTGATGATAACCCTTTTAAAGCGTATATAGAAATCAGGATTGATCCGGGCCAGATAGACTCAATAGTCGAAACTGTCAAAGACTATAAAGATATAGATTATGTCAGAGACAACAGAGGAGTATTGGAGAGCATTAACGACATAATAAAGGGCATAAAAACTGTTGGGACCCTGATAATACTCGCCGTCAGCATAACAACAATCATTATTATTTCGCATATGATCAGGCAGGGAATCTACAATAACAGAGAACAAATCAAGACATTGGGTTTTTTAGGTGCCTCCCGCATGTTTATAGGTTTTCCCTTTATATGCGTAGGCTTACTTATCACCGTTATTGCAGGTGTATTGGCATCACTTGTCATGATGCTAATAATTCATAATGGATACCTGGCCATGGGCGGCTCAATACCCTTTATTCCCCTGCCGCCAAAGGGCAATCTGGTGACGGGAGTGACTCTTGTAATTATGGGAGTCAGTATAATCCTTGGAATGGCTGGCAGCCTGTTTGGGTTGTCTTCGATAAAAGAACATTAAATTATAAAGGGTTTTATATTTATATATATAGTATTCATAAATAGGTGAAGATCCTGCAAAAAACATATATATGTTGTGAGATTTGCAGGATTATTTTTTTGCACAGTGTTTGCTGCTCTTCTTGTCCTTTATACCAATAGAAATCTTTGGGTGTACAAATTGTAGTGGTTGGAATTCTAAATTTATATCCTGTAATCTTGCCATACTAAAGTGTTATTCCTACTTAAATACATTGCTAGTCCCGCCCTCCTTGTTTTCTCAAATGAGGGAAAAAATTTTCCTGTGAAATTGCACAAAAAAAACCTTGACTTTGCAAATTTATTAATCTATACTTATAATATGATTTGGATATTGGATACAATATAAAATATAAAGTATAAAGTCTCCAATATCCAATATGACTAAAAATATAACAATTAAGTTACTAAATTTGGTCTACAGTACTAAAAAGTATCGAACCTAAGTAGAGCTGTTTGAACACATAAAACTATTGCATTGGAGAAATATGACATGAAAACAATTGCTATAATTGCCAGTTGCGATACAAAACTAAAAGAATTGAGCTACATGAAAACATTTATTGAAAATGCTGGTCAAAAAGTACTCGTAATAGATGTGAGTATCGGGCTTGAACAACCTACCGGATATGATATTCCACGAGAAAAGTTAATTGAAGCAGCAGGATATAAATGGGATGATGTAAAGACCCGTTCGAAAGGTGAGCTCATGGAACTGGCTATCGCAGGGTCGAAAAAACTTATTCCAAGTCTTTATTCAGAAGGGGCATTTGATGCAATAATATCGATGGGTGGCGTTCAAAATACTTCAGTGGCTGTAAGCGGCATGAAAGAGCTGCCAATCGGCGTTCCTAAAGTTATGCTTTCTACAGTTGCCAGTGGGAATAGAACATTTGATTCCATCGTTGGAACAAGTGATATAGTAGTAATCCCTTCAATTGCAGATATTGCAGGAGTTAATACCATAACAAAAAGCGTTATTAATAGTGCAGCATCCTGTATAATCGGAATGGTCGAGCACGCAGGTAAACCCCTAAATAAAAGCGATCATATAATAGTTGGTACTACTCTGATGGGCATAACAAATGATGGTATATGTAGTGCAATCAATCATCTGGAGTCATTAGGAGTCGAAACAATTGGTTTCCATTCCACTGGTGTGGGCGGAAGGGCTATGGAAGAGCTGGTTGCAAAACAAACAATTAATGCTGTTATGGATCTTACTATTCATGAAATCACTTCTGAGTATTTTGGTGGCGGTTTTTCTTATAGTCCTTACAGCAGACTGAGTTCATTGTGTCAATCAGGTATTCCGCTTCTTGTTTCACCAGGCGGATTGGATTTTGTAGATTATCCTCTGAATAATATGCCCAAAGATATAGATAAAAGAAAATATATTGCTCATAATAGTGAGCTTGCTCATATAAAAATCTTGAAACATGAAGCTATTGATGTAGCAAAGATTACTGCGGAAAGGTTAAACCTCAGCGTTAGTGAAGTTACGTTACTAATTCCGACAAATGGGTTCCGTAAAAATACAAGACCAGGCGAACCCCTCTATGACAAGGAAGTTGACGATGCAATAATTGATACACTTCTAAAATATATAAAGAATCCCAATATAAAAATAAAATTTGTTGACTGCAATCTCAATGAAAAAGAATTCGGAATTGCGGCCGCAAATGAGATGTTTGATATACTCAAACGTTCCGGAAAAATTTAGACTAATTCAACTTAAGGAGAGAAGACAAATGCCGGACTACTTTGGCTATCCATTTAATCGTTTTGAACAATTAAATGGGGACTACCTGATAGCTACATATCTTGTTTTTGGCACTGATTACGACAATGTTTTTACAAAGGCGGGAAATTTTGCCGTCGGACAAACCATTGGCACATGGGTACAGATTCCCGGTGTTACCCAACATATGGTAGAAAGTTATCAGGGACGAATAGTATCACTTCATTTAATTCCATCAGATGAAGAGAAAGTGGCAGTTTTAAAACTTGCTTTTCCTATAGCTAATTTTGCTGATAATTTTGCAATAATGATGACCGCCTTGGTAGGAAATGATGTGTCGACAGCTCTTAGAACCAAACTGATTAATATAGAGCTGGCTGGAGATGCCGTAAAATCTTTTAAAGGTCCGTCAAAATCTATAGATGACTTAAGAAAACTCACCAATGTGTATAATCGTCCCATTATTCTCAATATGATAAAACCCTGTACGGGCTTTAGTCCGAAAGAGGGAGCAAAGTTATTCTATGATGTAGCATTAGGCGGCGTAGATATCATCAAGGACGATGAGCTTTTAGGCAACACCAGTTATAACCAGGTCGCAGACAGAGTAAGAGAATACACAGCATCTGCTAAAAGAGCCAGCGAGAATACCGGTAAAGAAACATTATATCTTGTTAATATAACTGACAGCCCTTCTAGGATGAGAGACAACGCTAAAGCTGCTATTGATGCTGGTGCAAAAGGCTGCCTTATAAACTTTGTAGCGACAGGAATAGATGCTCTGGCAGAGATCTGTGAAGAATTTGGGGACAAGCTCTTTATAATGGCTCATTATGCGGGTGTGGGTGTGATGAATTGGCAAAAAGGTGGAATAGGTAATCCCGTATACATTGGGATACTGCCAAGACTTGCAGGAGCCCATGCGACAATGACAATGTTTGAAGATGGCACTGATGCTGAAGCAAGATATGATTTTATCAAGACTGTGCAAGCACAAAGAATGCCAATGGGAGCCATTAAGCCGGTTGTTACTACGGTGGGGGGAGGGATAACACCTCTGCACTTATCGGGAATATACAATGACTTAGGACCTGATGTCATTATAGGTATAGGAGGAGCTATCCAAGGGCATCCTGGAGGAACAACATCGGGAGCTAATGCAGTAATGAAGGCAATTGATGCTGTATCAGAGGGGATACCTTTGACAGAGGCAGCAAAAGCATGTGAGGACTTAAAAATAGCAATAGATGCTTGGGGATAAGATCTGGAGGTTTCAAAATGAGAGGAAAACCAATTGTAATAGGCTGTGACAATGCAGCGGTATCTTTAAAAAATAGTATAGTTGAATTTTTACGAGACAAAGGAATTATTGTGGAGGATGTCGGCGTAAACAGCCCGGATGATGCAACAGTATATCCTGTTATAGCACAAAAGGTATGTGATGAAATCATATCCTCCGGATATACAAAAGATGGAATTCTAATTTGTGGTACAGGTATCGGCATGGCTATGACTGCCAATAAATTTAAAGGAATAAGGGCAGCGGTGTGCCATGATAATTATTCGGCAGAACGATCCATCCTCAGTAATGATGGAAATGTACTGTGTATGGGTGCCCGCGTTATCGGCCCGGAACTTGCAAAAAAGATTGTAAGAGAATGGATCAGTCTTAAATTCGTTGATGGCAGCTCGACACCCAAGGTTAATGCAATAAAGGAAATAGAAGGAAAGAATTTTCGTTGAACGAAATGAGGTAACACAATTGAAAAGCAAAATTTACATAGGCACTAACACAAAAATGTACAAAACAATAGCAGATACTGTTTCATATCTTAAAGAGCTGAAAGAATTAACAGCTGATATTGACAGAAACTTGATGGAGCTTTTCGTAATACCGTCATATACAGCATTAAAAAGTGCAAGAGAAACTGTTTCAAATGACATCATTAAGATCGGTGCACAAAACATGTGCTGGGAGGATCAGGGTCAGTTCACAGGTGAAATCTCACCATTAATGCTCAAGGAAATCGGAATTGACATCATTGAGATTGGACATTCAGAAAGACGTCATATATTTGCTGAAACTGATAGTCAACTGAACAAAAAAGTTATTGCGGCCTTAAAACACGGGTTTACACCGCTCTTATGCGTTGGAGAAACCTTGGAACAAAAGCAGCTCGGTATTAGTGATGATTGTCTGTCTATTCAAATCAAGGCAGGGCTTAATGGCGTTTCGAAGGATGATGCCAGCAAGTTATGGATAGCCTACGAACCAGTATGGGCAATTGGTGTGAATGGTATACCCGCAACAGCTGAGTATGCTGATGAGAAACAAGGTGTAATAAAGAACGCCCTGAAGGAATTGTTTGGTGAAATAAGCGATGATATTCCTGTTCTATATGGCGGCAGCGTTAATTTGGATAATGCAACAAAAATGATCCGGAAACCCAATATAGATGGATTATTTATCGGCAGAAGCGCATGGGACGCCAGTAACTTTAATAATATCATCAGGCAGGTATTGCCATTGTTTCTGGAGAAAAGAAAAGCGTCTTAAATAGGAAACAGGAGGACTATTAATATGGTTGATATAAGTAAAATAAAAGATGAAATGCTTATTGCAGCAGAACGGGCATATACAAGAGGGATTCAAACCGGAAATGGTGGTAACTTTAGTGCCCGTATACCGAATGAAGATCTTATGTTAGTAAAAGCCAGCGGCGGGTCTTTTATCGATGCCAGTCATGAGAACCTGTTGATAACAGACTTTAACGGAGTTTTAGTGGAAGGCAAAGGGAAACCTACGAGAGAGGCTCTTCTCCACGGACTCATATATAAAATTGCCCCTCACGTTAACGGCATTATGCACTGCCACTCGCCCTGGTCAATAGGATGGGCTTCTACAAGAAGAAATCTGGAGAATGTAACCCATCATCTGCAGCTTAAATTCGGATGTCCAATTGTAACATTAGATATTGATGCGGCTGTAGTCTCGGCAGACCATTTTCCGAAGATTGAGGCTATATTTGAGAAATATCCTACACTGCCAGCCTTTTTACTTGTTGATCACGGGGTGGTGGCAGTCGGTAAAAACATTATTGATGCGGAATACAATGCTGAATTAATTGAAGAAACAGCTCAGGTTGCTTTCTTAAAAGAAATTGCCGCAAGTTTTTGTCAAACAAAGAATTCGGGACTATAGTATTTGATCCGAATGAGTCAAATGATCGTTAATTGCAGTAAATATGATATTTATATTGATATCGTATTACGGCAGTTAAAGATAGATATAGATAAGAAAAACAAAAATCTTATCTAACCAAAACATTTAAGTAAAAGTAATGGAGGGTAAAACATGAAAAGAACATTAACAATGGCTATTACAGTTTTACTGGTAGTCGCAATGCTGGTCGGATGTGGCCAAACCGGACCTAACGTTAATCCAAGCAACTCAGCAACTCCTTCAACATCAACTAATCCTTCAGGATCGGAAAAACCTTCAGCAAACGATTACTGGGGTCCGGAACCCGCACTTGAAGCCGATCCTACTCCTGTAGCAGTTGATGAATTGCCTACAACGGGAATAGGTACGCAGATTAGTACAGATATAAAGGCAAATAGTAAATATAAGATTGCCATTATTGTTAAGAACACCACTAACCCATTTTTGCTAAAATCAATAGCAGGCACACAAAAAGCAGCTGAAGATATGGGTTTTGAATGTATTTCTTTATCTCCTGCAAGACAAGATAGTCTTGAAGATCAAGTCAAAATTATTGAAGACGCAATTCAGCAGGGCGTAGATGGAATTATCCTACATCCAATTGATTCCAATGGAATTATGCCAGCAATCAGGAAAGCGCAAGAAGCTAATATTCCAGTAGCATGTATCGGAACACCCGCTGCACAACAAACCTTCTTAAGATCTGGCGTTGACTATACTGCAACTGGTGTGCTTATTACTCATGCAGTAGCTGAGCAAATTGGCAAAAAAGGTAAGATAATTATTCTTGAAGGGCCTCCGGCAGCACAGAATGCACAGGAAAGACTTCAGGGTATACAGACAGCACTTAAAGATTATCCGGAAATAGAAGTTGTGGCGTCTCAGACAACTAACTTCAAGAGAACCGAAGGAATGTCAGTAACAGAAAACCTTCTTCAAAAACACAGAGACATTGATGCAATAATTGCATGTAACGATGAAAGTGCATTAGGCGCAATCCAGGCTCTGAAAGCTGAAGGATTAGACGGAAAAGTAGTTATAGGTAGTTTTGATGGTAATGAAGACGGAAGTGCTGCTATAAAGAACGGACAAATGCATGTTTCTTACAATACAGACCCATTTGGCTCAACCTATCTTTCAGCAGTATATATTGTTCAGTATCTAAATGATGGGACTATGCCTCCAAAATACTTTGTGCCCTTCCCATCAGAGTTACAGAATCCGCTTATCACAAGCGATAACATTGATGACTATATCAATAACATTGCATGGTGGCATTAATAATATTTAAACATTTTATTTAGGTTGAAAAAGGAATATAACGACTGAAGAATCTTTTTACAGATTCTTCAGTCGATTCCTTCAAGACTAACAAGGCAAAGAGAAAAATCTAGGATTAGTAATCAAGAAATTGGTTCGATTTGTATAGTATCTAGAAAAAGATGATTTGTATCTGACTAAACAACCGGCCTAAAAGCTTGCATAGAGGTGAATGAAATGAATGAAACGATTCTAACAACGCGTGGAATAACAAAGGAGTTTCCGGGCGTTAAGGCATTGGACAGTGTAGACTTTGATTTAAGAAGTGGAGAAGTCCATATATTGGTTGGTGAAAACGGAGCCGGTAAAAGTACTTTAGCAAAGGTTATCCTTGGCGCATATGTGCCAGAAGAAGGAGAGATTTACCTCGGAAATGAAAAGGTATCGTTTAAAACAACAAGAGATGCACTTTCAAGAGGCATTGTCGCGGTATATCAGGAGTTTACTCTAATACCTTACCTGAATGTTGCACAGAATATCTTTTTTAACAGGGAGCCCAGAAATAAATTTGGATTAATTGATCACAAAAAAATGGAAGAAGACGCAAAAAGTATATTACAATCGCTAAACTGCGATTACATTAATGTCAAACTTCCCACTAAGGTTTTGAGTGTGGCAGAACAGCAAATGGTTGAAATCGCCAAGGCGCTATCTTTTAATCCGAAAATAATGGTGTTTGATGAACCGACAGCAACACTTTCAGAGCGTGAAGTAGAGTCTTTGTTTGAACGTATCAGGAAGTTGAAGGAATCGGGATTGGGTATTATTTATGTTTCTCATCGTATGCAAGAATTTAAGCACATTGGAGAGCGTATAACCGTTTTAAGAGATGGAAAGAAGATTGGGACTGTCAACATAGATGATGTAAACGACAAAGAACTGGTCAATATGATGGTTGGACGTGATATTTCGCAAGTCTATCACAGATCAGAGAATAAATTTTCAGGTGAAGTGCTAAGAACAGAAAGACTTTCTGATAAAAACGGAAAAGTCAAGGATGTAAGTATAACTCTTAATAAAGGTGAAATTGTTGGAATTGCCGGACTGGTAGGTGCCGGAAGGACTGAGTTGGCAAGACTGATTTTCGGAATTGATCCTATTGGTGGTGGAAAATTATTTATTAAAGGAAAAGAGATAAAGGATTCTTCGCCAGTTAAGATAGTAAAAGAAGGTTTGGGCATGGTATGCGAAGATCGCAAACGCCAAGGCCTGGCTTTAAATGATTCGGTTTTATGGAATACTATGGCGGTGAGCCTGAAATCTTTTTTCCCAAAGGTTTTAATATCCCGAAAAAAGATATTCGAAATAGCGACAGATTATGTGAAACAACTGCGTGTGGCTACACCAGATGTGTATCGGGCATGTAAATACTTAAGTGGGGGTAACCAGCAAAAAGTAGTATTGGCAAAATGGCTTAGTGCTAAGACTGATATTATGATTTTTGATGAACCTACAAGAGGAATTGATGTAGGTGCCAAGATGGAAATATACGCTATGATGGACAAGCTGGCAGTCGAAGGGAAGTCTATTTTAATGATTTCATCCGAACTGCCTGAGGTGATAGGAATGAGCGACAGAATATATATTATGCATAATGGCAGAATTGCAGGCGAGTGCAAGAGAGGCGAATTAACTGCTGATGAGATTGGTTCGAAGATGCTTGGAATCGGAGGTGATACGTGTGAATGCTAAAGTAGCTACAAATAATCCTATTATTAAATTCATAAAAAGCATCCCTCCGGTTGTATGGATTACTTTGGTTCTGATTTCAGTTTTTAGTATGTCATCGGATAGATATCTTCAATTCAGTAATTTCAGCAATATGTTGGTTCAATCGGTACCGTTGATGCTAGTTGCTTTTGCGCAGACATTAATTGTCTTAACACAGGGTACGGATCTATCCTTAGGAGCTCAGGTAAGTTTTGTTACAGTAATTTGGATATACTTGACGAAAGCGGGTGTACCCATTTACATATCAGCGATTGTTGCGGTATTGATGTCTATGTGTGTAGGCGCCGTAAATGGTCTGATTGTGTCCAAGGGTAAAATTCCGCCCTTTATTGCAACACTTGGTATGCAAAATATCCTAAACAGTATTTCATTACTGTTAACAGCGGGAGCTTCAATTTATATTTTTAATCCTCTGTTTCACAACGTAACCCAGGCCAAAATAGTTGGCTTACCTCTTACTGTTTGGATCGCAGCACTTATGTTCTTAATTACGTGGGTGGTGCTTTACAAAACAAAACTGGGTGCCCAAGTTTTTGGACTTGGCGGGAACCAAGAGGCCTTGACCCTTGCGGGTATAAATTTAATAAAACCGTCAATAAAAATATATGCCTTTGCAGGATTATTAACTGGAGTCAGTGGTCTTATTACCACTTGCAGATTGGAATCTGGCCAGCCTGTTGTAGGAGCAGGGTGGGAGTTCGAAGCTGTTGCCGCTACACTGCTTGGCGGGACCTCTCTTCGTGAGGGAAAAGGTGGTATTGGTGGAACGGTTTTCGGAGTGCTTTTGATAACTATATTGAAAAATGGCTTGAATGTATCAGGAGTACCTTCACTTTATCAAAACGCAATAATTGGAATGATTATACTTATGTCCATCGTAATTGATGCATTGGCTCGTCGAGCAAAGAGTTAGGGGGGAGCGGATATGATGAAGAACAGTATAAAAAATTTCAAGCGCTCCCAATCATTTTACAGTTTTATTGGTCTTGCGCTTGTATTCGTAATAGCATCGCTTATAGTTAAAGAGTTTCTTACCTTTAATAATATCATTACCGTTTTACGGCAGGGTAGTGTACTCTTGATTTTGAGCACGGGATTGACAGCAGTAATACTTACCGGGAATATGGATCTTTCAGTTGGTGCCGCATCAGGACTTGTTGGATGCCTGTGTGCTCAGCTGTTAAAATCCGGGGTACCTATCCCGGTGGTCTTTGTGATCGGATTGATCACAGGTGCAATAATCGGAATCTTTAATGGTTTTCTGGTTGGTATTGTAAAATTACCATCTTTTATAGCGACATACGGTACAAACTGGGTGGTTGCAGGATTATCCATTATTATTATGAATGGTGATATTATATACGGACTGCCTGAAGGGTTTACATGGTTAGGCACAGGCTATGTGGGACCTATACCCTTTATTATCATTGTAGCTTTAATCATGGTAATTGTAGCTTACGTTATGCTACAAAAGACAACATTCGGCAGAGACATTTATGCATATGGATCAAATAAAGATGCAGCTCTTTACTCTGCAGTGCCAATTAAGAAAACTCTCTTCTCCGCGTTTATTATGTCGGGCGTAACAGCTGCCATTGCAGGAATTCTGATGACTGCTCGTTTGGACGCTGCAGACTCAACAATGGGAGATGCATATGGACTGCAAACAGTAGCAGCAGTTGTGGTAGGCGGAACCTCTATGCTCGGTGGAGAAGGCGGAATCACTGGAACAGTTATCGGTGCCATACTTCTGACCATCATTGTAAATGTCATGAATCTTCTTGGCATAACATCATTTGCACAACCTATGGTTGTTGGAATTGTAATACTGGTGATGGTGTTATTCGACTCATATTCAAGAAGAAGGCAAAATACAACAGTTAAAAAAGATAGTAAAAAGAGTAATTAAGTAACAAATTTTTATCAACTAAAGGTAAAGAGAATACAAAAAAATTGCAAAAAAGGAGACAGAATTATGAAAAATCTAACAATCAGACCTATCAACACAGGTTATGTACCGACTCATCCACTACAATATCACTACCATTTTTCTTGTGCACCTTATCTAAAAGGCGTGCCCAGTGAAAAAGTGCCCCTTCCTGTTTTCACTTTCCTTGTTGAAGGTGGGGACAAGCTATTACTGGTGGATACGGGTATGGCATGGACAGAAAGAGCAAATGATTATCATCATCCCGGCTCATGGCAAGAACCTGGCATGGCAATTCATGAGCAGCTTGAAAAGTTAGGTTACAAACCTGAAGATATTGATATAGTAGTATTTACACATTTGCACTGGGATCATATGTTTTATGTAGAGAAGTTCAAGAATGCGACACTCATCGCTCATGAAAGAGAGTGGGAGTTTGCAAACAATCCGATTCCGCTGTATTACAAATCATACGAACACCCTGCCCTTGGCATTACAAGACCATTTGAAGGTCTGGAATTTACAACAGTTAGCGGAGAAACAGAAATTATGCCAGGTGTTAGAGTTTTTGAAACATTTGGCCATTCACCCGGACATATATCAGTTGAAATCGATACAAAAAACGGTAGTTATATTTGTGCGGGAGACTCCATTTTCGTAAAAGGAAACTTAAACGAAATACCAGAGCTTCATTACAATATTTCACCACCAGGAAGATATTATAATATTGTCGAGGCTTGGAAGAGCATTGAGATTCAGAAAGCAAGAGCAAAGAATTCGGATTTCTTATTGCTTTGCCATGACAAAGACCTGGAGGAACTGGTAAAAACTACTCCTGTATTAGGATTATAAGATACCAGACAAGGTTATGCTGTATATTTATGAGCGCAGAGCAGACTTCACACAATAATGCAGCAGAAATATATGCTTGTTGAGGGGAATTCTGCATTTGGGGTTCGAGAGATTACCGGGCTGTTCAGCACAAGAGTTGCCTGTATAGGATATTGTATCCTATTATTAGTGGTGATATAATTTTTACTAAAGGGGTTACCCCGGAAAAATATAATTATTATGATAGTATGGAGATGAGTTAGGATGGCTGAAAGAGTTAAGACATCTGCAAGGATTAAAAATCAACGAATGCCGGAACTTGTTATGGCTAAATTGATGGATTGGATAATGGATGGTACGCTTTCCATGGGAGATAAGCTTGTCGCTGAGGATCTTGCATCAAAGATGGGTGTCAGTCGAATGCCTGTTCGAGAGGCGTTGAAAAACATGGAAAAGTCGGGAATAGTCGAATCGGTTCCTTATGTTGGTACGCGAGTTGTTGAACTCACTATGTCAGACATTATACAAATCTATACTATGAGAAAAGCTCTCGAACCCATTGCATCATATAATGCTTGCAAAAGAATTTCTGATGAAACCATAAAAAAGCTTCAAACTATTCAGGATAAGCTTGAAGAAGTGCTATTTAAGAAGAACCCTGATCCAAAGAAAGTATTCGTACTTAACCGCGAGTTTCATTTTACTATGTATGAGGCTTGCGAAATGAGATATTTGGTTAACACAATATCTAATCTTTGGGACTATCTTGCCTTCTTCAAGCTAATATATGGTCGAAAATATGTTACTGATTCGGACAGCGCAAAGAGAATGGTAAAGGAACATCGTGCCTACATTGATTACCTTATTAAGCGAGATGCCGAAACCCTTCAAAAGGCAGTACACGACGCTTTAGATAAGCATATTACAGGGATGAGTGAAAATATTTCTGACTATCTTGTTGCTAAATAGTGGTGATACTGTTCTACCGACTCTATTTAGAAGTCAATTCATAAAAATGAAAGGGATGTTGAGATGAAAGTTACAATTTTACTTGAGAATACAAGTTTGTATAGTAAATATTATAATTCTGAACATGGATTTTCTGCATGGATAGAAGATGAAGATGTTAAAGTTCTTTTAGATTGCGGATATTCAGATAAATTTATTAAGAATGCCGAAGCTATGGGCATCGATCTTCGCCAGGCAGATTATGTTATACTATCCCACGGCCACTGGGATCACACCGGTGGGTTAAAACACTTAATAAAATACTATAAAGATAACGCAATGGCACGCAAACCCATTTTGCTGTTCACTAGCGAAGATATTTTCTTAAAGAGATATGAATTTAATTGGAATACACAGGTTGGTCTTGATGTTGACCGTGAAATTATGGAGCAGCATTTTGATGTAAGAGTTACTCCGGAACCACTATGGCTTACAAAAAACCTGTGTTATATGGGATTAACCGAGCGTACTAACGATTTTGAACATATTCATCCCCAATCATCACAACAGTTACGTAATGGTGTTTGGTGTGATGACGTAGTCGATGAAGACACACAACTGGCATATCGACATAAAAACGGTAAAGAAGCTAGTGTGGTAGCAACATGTGCTCATTACGGTATATGCAATATTATGGAGTATGCCAAGAAGTTGACTGGAGCAGAACAAATCCACACATATATCGGTGGATCTCATTTGCGTATTGATGAGGTACCTCAATCTCAGGTAGATAAAACCTGTGAGTATGTAAAAGCGCAAAATATGAAGAGCTTTTATATTTGCCACGATACAGATTTACATTGTAAGCGGGCATTATGGAATTCTGCACCAAATGCAAGCAAAGAAGCTGGAACAGGTCTTGTATTAGAGCTAGATTAATAAGTGATTATATTCTAATGGAAGAAAAGGGCTGTCTCAAAATAAGACAAATATTTTGAGGCAGCCCCTTGTTGTATTTCGGGCATATGGCATAACCGTATTTTAAGATCACTATTGACATAGTACTGTAAGAAATGTAAAATGAAAGAGTAATGCATCGCATTAACACGTTAAAGCGATAAAGCAATAAAGCGGGGTCCGGATTATGAAAAGATGGAATATTTACACGCCAGAAGGGGTTCAGGATATACTGTTTGAATCATGCAGGCAGAAGAGACTGCTGGAGAGCAAGATAAGAGACGCTTTTCGACTAAACGGTTACAAGGAGGTTGAAACCCCAACAATAGAATATTATGACACATTTGGCGGAGAAAGAGGCTTAATTAATCAGGAAAGCATGTATAAATTCTGTGATTCCAAGGGTAGGCTGCTGGTATTGAGGCCCGACCTTACGGTACCAGTTGCCCGGGTAGCCGCTACCAGGCTCAGGGATGAACCCTTCCCTATAAAATGCTGCTATATTGGTAATACCTTCAGCTTTGATGAATTAGGAGGAGGAAGACAGAATGAATTTACCCAGGCAGGTTGTGAACTATTGGGGATTAATTCTGCCGAAGCCGATGCCGAAGTGGTTGCAATGGCAATTGAAACAGTCAAGGCAGCGGGGATTGATGAATTTCAGATAGATATAGGACAGGTGGGATTCTTTAAAGGACTTATGGCCGAATCCGGACTTTCAGAAGATGAGATAGAAGAAGTGAGGGAGCTTATTGACCAGAAAAACCTTGTGGGGGTAGAACAGGTCATGGACAGACACAAGGTAAGAACCCCGTTAAAGAGAATTATTCTGGATCTTCCTAAGCTTTTTGGTTCAAAAGATATATTGCATAAAATCAACCCTGAGGATATAGGAAAAGAAGCAACCAAGGCAATTGAAAATATTAAAGAAGTTCTTGAAATACTTGAAGACAGAAATCTTGCTCAATATGTGTCATTGGATTTGGGTATGGTACAGAGTCTCAATTATTATACCGGAATTGTTTTCAGAGGCTATACTTATGGTGTGGGATTTCCTATTCTCAGCGGTGGGCGTTATGATAAGCTGGTGGAGAAATTCGGAAGAGAATGCGAAGCAACAGGGTTTTCTCTTGGGATCAATATGGTAATGATGGCTTTGGAAAGGCAGAAAAAACTGGTCAAACAAGAACCCGAAGGAGTTTTCATATCCTATGAAAAAAATGCACGGAAGATAGCCGGTGATTATTTAAGACAATTAATCCAGAATAATTGTACGGCTGAGCTGGACCTTATGCAAATGGAAACTGAAGAAAGCAAAAAATATGCTAGATTGCGAGGGTTTAGCAAATTTGTCTGTATTAGAAATGACGGTTCAAGAGAGGAGATAATGCTATGAGATATATTACATTCGCTTTATCAAAAGGGCGGTTGACAGAACTTAGCATAGAACTTCTGGAGGGAGCCGGAATTGATTGTACAGAATTAAAAGAGGATTCCAGAAAACTTATTCTTTCGGATGATAAGAACAAAATTCGTTTTTTTCTGGCCAAGCCTGCCGACGTTCCTGTATATGTTGAGTATGGTGCAGCCGATATAGGTATTGTGGGAAAAGACACTTTAATTGAAGAGGGCAGAGATTTATACGAGGTTTTGGATCTTGGGTTTGCCAGATGCAGAATGTGTGTTGCAGGTCCTAAAGAACTGGAAGGAAAAATGGATTCGGTTTCAATTACCCGGGTTGCCACAAAGTATCCTGAAGTGGCAAGAACATATTTCCGACATAAAAGACGAGAGTCTGTTGAGATAATAAAGCTGAGCGGTTCGGTTGAACTGGCACCATTAGTGGGGCTTTCAGAGGTAATAGTTGATTTGGTTGAAACCGGACGCACTTTAAAAGAAAATGGTCTTGTGGTTCTGGATACAATTTCAGAAATCAGTGCAAGAATGGTTGTGAACCGTGTCAGCATGAAAATGGAAAACCAGCGTATTACAAAAATTATTGAGGGTATAAGAAAACAGCTCTAAAACATTTTTCAGAGGTTGGTATCATGAAGATTTATGAATACAAAAAGGATAGTTTAAAACAATTACTTGACTCTTTGAACAGGCGAAGTCCCGAGGGACAGCCGGAAGTAGAACAGACTGTGGCCGAAATCATTAAAAACGTGAAAGAACGTAAGGATGAGGCTCTTTTTGAATACAGCAAGAAATTTGACGGTGTGGAGCTTACTTCAGAAACTATAGAGATTTCTGAAAAAGAGCTGGATAGTGCATTAACCTCAATTGACAGAGATTTAGTAAGAGTTATTGAAAAAGCAGCAGAGAACATACGGGTTTATCATGAGAAACAGCTGGAAAACTCATGGTTCACCACTAATGAAAACGGTGTCTTTTTGGGGCAGAAGATTACCCCTCTTTCCAGAGTAGGCGTGTATGCTCCCGCAGGAAGCGCTCCGTTGCCGTCAACGGTATTAATGGATGTAATACCGGCTAAGGTTGCCGGGGTAGAGGAGATTATTCTTTGCTCCCCACCTGGCAAAAACGGGAAGGCTGATCCTGTAATTCTGGCCTGTGCAAAGCTGGCCGGGGTCAACAGGGTGTTTATGGCTGGAGGAGCACAAGCAATTGCAGCCATGGCATATGGGACCCAGACTATTCCCAAAGTTGATAAAATAGTGGGGCCAGGTAATATTTATGTGGCTGTGGCCAAAAAAATGGTTTTCGGTATTTGCGGTATTGATATGATAGCCGGGCCAAGTGAGATATTAATTATTGCTGATGAAACTGCAAATCCTGCTTATGTAGCGGCTGATCTGCTTTCACAGGCAGAACATGATAAACTGGCATCTTCGATTTTATTAACTACATCAAAAGAACTTGCCCAAAAAGTTTCACAACAGCTTGAAATTCAGCTGTCGAAACTGGCAAGATCAGAAATTGCTTTGGAATCTTTGGAAAAGTATGGTGCCATAATTGTTACAGACACAATTAATGAGGCAGTGGACATATGCAATTTAATAGCTCCCGAACACCTGGAGATATGTACAAAGAATCCGTTTGACCTATTGCCTTTTATAAAAAATGCCGGAGCTATATTTCTGGGTAACTATTCTCCGGAACCTCTGGGAGATTATTTTGCAGGGCCTAATCATACCCTGCCTACATCGGGCACGGCAAGATTTTTTTCTCCCCTGGGAGTGTATGATTTTATAAAACGCCAGAGTGTAATTTCTTACAGCAAAGATGCATTTAATGCCGTTGCTGCCGATGTGGCTGCCTTTGCACAAGCCGAAGGACTGACAGCTCATGCTGAGGCAATACGAATCAGAATAAATAATGAAGCAAAAGGCTAAACGAAGGATCCGTTGTGTCATTCTAAGCGCAGTGAATCCCCCCACTGTCGTGCTGATAGAAGAGGATTATCCCCGATACTGTCGTAGAGCGAAGAGGATTACCCCCCACTGTCATTCTGAGCGGAGTCGAAGAATCTTTTGCGTTGATAAATAAGATCCTTCGACTCCGCTCCGCTCAGGATGACAGACACTGCCCAGGCTTCTTTGAAGTAAGCCGCCGTATAATTACGATTCTGCACCAGACAAGTTCTTGTTAACTGGTCTGAAACGGAGGTTAAATATGAGTCGCTTTTATAGTCGTAATACAAGGGAGCTTGTCCCCTATGTACCGGGGGAGCAACCGAAAGATAAGAAATTTATTAAACTCAATACAAACGAAAATCCCTATCCACCATCACCGTTAGTTATGGAAAGGATAAGAAATTTCAACCTGGAGGACTTGCGCCTTTATCCCAACAGTGAGGGAGCTGTAGTAAAACAAGCTGTTGCAAAGTATTATGGTATATCTAAAGACGAGGTTTTTGTGGGAAATGGCTCCGATGAAGTTTTGGCATTTATCTTTAAAGCCTTCTTTGATGATACCGAAAAAATCGGATTTCCCGATATAACCTACAGCTTTTATCCTGTGTACAGTGCTCTCTTTAATGTTCCATATATAAGGGTACCAGTAAGAAGTGATTTTTCTATTGATATATCACAATACCCTGAGGATTTGAAGGGTATTATTTTTGCTAATCCCAACGCACCTACCGGCCTTTATATTGCAACTTATAAGATAGAAGAATTACTTAAAAATCGGCCCAATACCCTGGTAATAGTTGACGAGGCATATATTGATTTCGGTGGCGAATCTTGTGCAGGGCTGATTTCCAGGTACGATAACCTTATTGTTGTTCAAACTCTCTCTAAATCAAGGTCATTGGCAGGGTTAAGAGTGGGTTTTGCCATGGGATGCAAAGAGTTGATGGACGGATTGGTGAGGGTTAAAGATTCATTTAACTCTTATCCTTTGGATAGAATTGCTCAAATAGCGGCTGAAGCTGCATTAATTGATACAGAATATTTTAATGAAACAAGACAGAGGATTATAAAGACCCGTCAATGGACACAGGAAAAACTGCTTAGCCTGGGTGTAAAAACGACTGATTCTAAGGCAAATTTTCTTTTTGTTAAAATTCCCGGGATTTCCGGGCCTGAGGCTTTATCGTTTTTAAGACAAGAAGGTATTCTGGTGAGGAATTTTAATAGTCCGGGAATATGTGACTGGTTGAGGATTACAATAGGAATCCAGGAAGAGATGGAAGAACTTGTTGAAAAAATAAAGAAGATAATAGCAGGTTGATTATGGCAATGCTATAATGAGCTAGGAGAATAGAAATTTCCCACACCTTAAGGGTGGGCAGGGGGTACTGATCAGTCATGGAGGTATTGTGGTGAGATACGCTGAATTGGCCAGAAAAACTAAAGAAACCGAAATTTCTCTAAAGATTAATTTAGATGGAAAAGGAGAGAACACTATTTCAACCGGAGTGGGGTTTTTAGATCATATGCTGTGCCTTTTTTCAGGCCATGGACATTTTGATCTTTCGCTTGAGTGTAAGGGAGACCTGTCGGTAGACAGCCACCACACAGTGGAGGATATTGGAATAGTACTGGGAAAGTCAATTTCTGAGGCTTTGGGGAAAAGAGAGTCTGTAAAAAGATATGGAACTAGTTTTGTTCCCATGGACGAATCTCTGGCCATGGTAAGCCTTGATCTTTCCAACAGACCGTTTCTGCATTTTGAAGTACCTTTTTCCACTGACAGGATTGGTGATATGGAAACCGAGATGTTTGAGGAGTTTTTTAGGGCTCTGGCGGTTAATGGCGGAATGACATTGCATGTCAAGCTGATACACGGGAAAAATAACCACCATATGATAGAGGCTGTATTTAAAGCCTTTGCCAGGGCTTTAAAAGAGGCAGTTTCTATTGACTCTTCAATTCAGGGCGTACCTTCTACCAAGGGGTTACTGTAATAACAATTAACGGAGGATACATTTATGCTGATTAAGGATACTAACTTCATCGATTTACCTGTTTTTATTAAGGGAAAAGTAAGAGATGTATATGAAGTAGGAGACGATAAGCTGTTAATGATTGTAACTGATCGCATATCAGCTTTTGATGTAGTTTTTGATGATCTGATTCCTGACAAGGGTCGTGTACTCAACGGTATTTCTGAGTTCTGGTTTGATTTTTGCAAGGATATAATAGGAAATCATGTAATTACTACAGATGTCTCCGAGTATCCCATGGGTTTATCAAAATTCAAAGAGGAGTTAAAAGGCCGTTCCATGCTGGTTAAAAGGGTTGAGATGATTGAAGCCGAATGCATCGTACGTGGATACCTTGAAGGCTCCGGCCTGAAAGACTACAAGGCCACAGGTGAAATCAGCGGCATCAAGCTGCCGGAGGGTTTAAGGCAGGCTGATAAGCTGCCCCAGCCGATTTTTACCCCTTCTACCAAAGCAACAGAAGGCCATGATATGAATGTAAGCTATGAATATATTAAAGAACAGATAGGCGAAGAACTGGCCTTTGCACTTAAAGAAAAATCCATAACCCTTTATAAAAAAGCAGAGGAATATGCTTTGAGCAGAGGAATAATCCTGGCTGACACTAAGTTTGAGTTTGGTATGCTGGAAGGTCAGCTGGTTATAGCCGATGAGATGTTTACCCCTGACTCATCAAGGTTCTGGGAGTTGGCAGATTATGAACCCGGCAGAGCCCAAAAAAGTTTTGATAAGCAATATTTGCGTGAATATCTTGAATCTTTGGATTGGGATAAGACCCCTCCTGCTCCCAGGCTTCCAAAAGAGGTAATTGAGAAAACCAGAGCAAAATATATTGAAGCATATGAGAGAATTACCGGAAAGAAGTTTATTGCATGATTGCAATAATAGACTATGATGCAGGAAATCTTAAGAATGTGGCAAATGCCTTTAAGAAACTGGGTGCTGACCCTGTGATAACCTGTAATGAGCAAACTATACTGGGAAGCGAGGCAGTTGTTCTTCCCGGAGTGGGAGCTTTCGCCGATTGCATGGAAAGCCTTGAAAAAAAAGGTATGGACAGGGTGATAAGAACCTGCATTGATTTGGGTAAACCCTTTTTAGGGATATGTCTTGGATTTCAATTACTGTTTGAATACAGTGAAGAACATCCTGAGGGGGTTGCCAAAGGACTAGGTATTTTTAAGGGACGAGTAAAAAAAATTCCTGAGGCTGCAGGCTTAAAAATTCCACATATGGGCTGGAACAATCTTTATTTCCCCAAGTATTGCCCATTGTTTGCCAGTCTTCCGGGTAAGCTCTTTACCAACCTGGAATCTGACACTTCCTTTACGAATATAAAACAAAGTGAAGATTCATATGTATACTTCGTCCATTCATATTATGCAGAGGCCGAGGACAGAAGTGTGGTGTCGGCAATGTCAAGGTACGGAATTTGCTTTGACGCTGCTGTATCAAAAGATAATGTTTATGCAACTCAATTTCATCCCGAAAAAAGTGGAATAGTAGGGATGGCTATATTAAATAATTTTTTAAAGGTGGTGCGGAAGGTATGATAATTTATCCTGCTATAGATATACGAGGTGGTAAATGTGTACGCTTAACCCAAGGAAGATATGACGATATAACAATATTCTCAGATAACCCTGTAAACATGGCTCTGCAATTCCAAAATGCCGGGGCTAAATACCTTCATGTGGTTGATTTAGACGGCGCCAGAGGAGACACTGATAACCGTGAAATTATAAGCCGTATTGCCAAAACTCTTAGTATTCCGGTTCAGACCGGAGGCGGCATAAGAACCATGGCTGATATTGAGGAGATATTAGGTTTTGGTATTTCACGTGTTATACTAGGCACCTCGGCTGTAAAAGACCCCGGAATGGTTGGCGAAGCCGTTAAAAAGTACGGAAATCGTATTGCTGTGGGTATTGATGCAAGGAATAGTTTTGTTGCTATTGAGGGATGGGAAAAAACAAGTAAGATTAAGGCCGTAGACCATGCCAAAAATATGGAGGCTTTAGGAGTACAAACTATAATATATACAGACATAGCCACCGATGGAATGTTATCGGGACCGAATATATTAGCAATGTCGGAAATGGTTAGGAAGGTAAAACTGGATGTAATTGCATCAGGTGGAGTAGCCTCATTGAAAGATATAAGACGCCTAAAAGAAGCCGGGGTAGCAGGAGTAATTGTAGGCAAGGCTATTTACACTGGAGATGTGGACCTAAAGAAGGCTTTGGAGATAGAATAAACTAACTCCGGATGAGTTGCCTGAAAAGAGGAGAGAACTATGCTTACCAAACGAATAATTCCCTGTCTGGATGTGTATAAAGGCAGAGTGGTTAAAGGGGTGCAATTTGTAAACCTCATTGATGCAGGAGATCCGGTACAATGTGCCAGTGCGTATGACAAGGCCGGAGCAGACGAGATTACTTTTCTGGACATCACAGCCTCTTCAGAATCACGGGATATTATGCTGGATATGGTATCAAAGGTCGCAGAACAGGTTTTTATTCCTTTTACAGTAGGAGGAGGAGTGAGGACTGTTGAAGACTTTCGAAAGATATTACTGGCCGGTGCCGATAAAATAGGAGTTAATTCGGCTGCATTGAAAAGGCCGGAGCTTATAAGTGAAGCTGCGCTTAGGTTCGGTTCCCAGTGCGTTGTTGTGGCTATAGATGCAAAGAAACGCTCTGACTTGACAGGCTGGGATGTTTATATAAACGGGGGCCGGATTAATACAGGAAGAGATGCGGTAGAGTGGGCTTATGAGGCCGAAAAACTGGGGGCGGGTGAAATTTTGCTGACAAGCATGGACCGGGACGGCACCAAGTCAGGATATGATATAGAACTTACAAAAGCGGTATCAGAAGCAGTTAAAATTCCTGTTATTGCTTCGGGTGGAGCAGGAGAATTTGAGCACTTCAGGGATGTAATAACAGAAGGTAAAGCAGACGCAGTCCTGGCAGCGTCCCTGTTCCATTTCGGGCAAATGAAAATACCAGAATTAAAAGAGTATTTAAAGAATAATGGTATTGCTGTAAGATTGTAATTGACTTATCAGGGAAAGATATCTTAAGTAGATAGAAATTCTGAAAGAAATAGGAAAAAACTTATCCTTACTAAATTGACAAAAAAATAACAAAATGATAGTATAAAATAGCACATTACTATTATATAAAATGACGCATAACAAAAGATACATTAAAGGCAGGTAGTAATAATGGGAGAAGACAAGAAGATTTCTATGGCTGTCATAAGAAGGCTACCACGGTATTTTCGTTATCTTTATGATCTCATGCAGCTTGACATTAAGCGCATTTCATCAAAGGAGCTAAGCGAGAGGATGCATATTACTGCATCTCAAATCCGTCAAGATTTGAATTGTTTTGGTGGTTTTGGTCAGCAGGGATATGGTTATAATGTAGAGTATCTGTATAATGAAATAGGCAAGATTCTTGGTACAGACAAAAGGTTTAACTGTATAATCCTTGGAGCGGGAAATATGGGAAAAGCTCTGGCCAGCTATGAAAATTTCAGAAAAAGAGGGTTTGATATTGTAGCTGTTTTTGATGTCGATGAAAAAAAGATCGGAACTAAGATTAATGACATAGAAGTTTACAGTACTGATAAAATTCCTGAGTTTGTGGCAAAAACTAAAGTGGATATAGCTATTTTGACAGTTCCCAATAAGAAAATTATTGATGTTGCAAAAGAGATAACATCTTTAGGAATAAAAGCCATATGGAACTTTTCTCCAACAGATTTGAGACTTGGCGAGGATGTCGTTGTTGAGAATGTTCACCTAAGCGACAGTTTAATGGTTTTAGGATACCGGTTGCGGGAGAAGGACTATTAGTTTATAACAAGAATGAAGATAATTACGACAAATATATAATATTAAGAGTAGAACACCTAAGAAAAAGAAATTCAGTTTGAATTTCTTTTTTTGTACAGTTATAACATAAACCTTTTTCCAAATTTATGGATTTATATGTGAAACTTTATTATACTTAAAGATATTAAAATGAAGAGAGTTGATTTTTTTGTTCAGGGTAGCGATAGGGCAGGACAGCCACAGATTTACAGAGCCTGATGAGAATAAAAGACTTATTTTAGGCGGAGTTGTTATTGAAGGTTATCCCGGGTTAAAAGGCAACAGTGACGCCGATGTAGTGCTTCATGCCATTACTAATGCAATTTCCGGCATATCATGTGTGAATATCCTGGGGAAAAGAGCTGATGACCTTTGTCATAATAAAGGAATCACTGACAGCGCAGTATATCTTAAAGAGGCCATTGCAACCCTGGGAAGCAAAGAAATTATCCATGTATCCATATCAATAGAAGCACTAATACCAAAACTGTCTCCATATATTGAATCTATGCGGAAAAGCATATCAGCATTGCTTGGCATCGATATAAACAGTGTGGGTATAACCGCCACTTCCGGAGAAGGCCTTACCGAATTTGGAAAAGGGAACGGGATTTTTTGTACTGCAATAATAACTGCAAGAGAAACAGACAGTGAGAAATAAGGCTAGGGTTATGAATTCATTGCCATGAGTGGAACTTATGGTATAATTCTTTTATTAGGAGCAATAATTAACCATTATTCCGATATCTATTGATATTTATATTCTTTATTTTTTATATTATAAAATTTTGGAGGGACCACTACAGTGAGTAAAAAAACATTCTATATTACAACACCAATATATTATCCCAGCGGGAAACTTCACATAGGACATTCATATACCACTGTTGCAGCAGATGCAATGGCGAGATATAAGAGGCTACAGGGCTATGATGTTATGTTTTTGACGGGTACCGATGAGCACGGGCAAAAAATTCAGAGAGTAGCCGCTGAAAACAACATGACCCCAAAAGAATATGTGGATAATATTGTCGACGGTATTAAGAAACTGTGGAGCCTGATGAAAATTACCAACGATAAATTTATACGAACCACTGATGAATATCACATAGAGACTGTTCAAAAGATATTTAAGACTCTTTATGATAAAGGTGATATTTATAAGAGTGAATACGAGGGCTTGTACTGCACTCCTTGCGAGTCTTTCTGGACAGAAACCCAGCTTGTTGACGGCAAATGCCCCGATTGTGGGAGAGATGTTGAGAAAACAAGAGAAGAAAGCTATTTCTTCAGACTTTCAAAGTATCAGGGCAGGCTTATAAAGCTGTTGGAGGAGAATCCGGAATTTATTCAACCCAGTTCACGTCGTAATGAAATGTTGAATAACTTCTTAAGGCCCGGTCTTGAAGATCTTTGTGTATCACGAACATCCTTTAATTGGGGAATTCCGGTAACCTTTGATGATAAACATGTGGTATATGTATGGATTGACGCTCTTTCCAACTATATCACAGCGCTTGGATATTTGTCAGGAAACGATGAAAACTTTAAAAAATACTGGCCTGCCGATGTACACCTGGTAGGCAAAGAAATTGTCAGATTCCATACCATAATCTGGCCGGCAATGCTTATGGCACTGGACTTACCTTTGCCTAAGCAGGTTTTTGGTCACGGCTGGCTTGTGCTGGAAGGCGGGAAAATGTCAAAATCCAAGGGCAATGTGGTGGATCCTGTTGTTTTAATTGATAAATATGGTCTTGACGCCATCAGATATTTCCTGTTAAGAGAAGTTCCTTTTGGGGCCGATGGAGTTTTTTCAAATGAGGCTCTTATTAACCGGATTAATTCCGACCTGGCAAATGATCTGGGTAATTTAATCAGCCGTACAACGGCTATGATAAAGAAATACTTTGAAGGGATTATTCCTCAAGAAAGAGAAAAAGGCGAATTTGATGAGGAATTAAGGAGTTTTGTTGTCAGTACAAAGACCAGAACTGAGGAATACTTAGATAAACTTCAGTTTAGCTCTGCTCTTACAGAAATATGGAAGTCGATTTCGCGGACAAATAAGTATATTGACGAAACTATGCCATGGGCCCTGGCAAAAGAAGAGGAAAACAAAGCCAGGCTCGCACAGGTAATGTATAATCTTGCAGAAAGCATACGTATTATATCCGTCTTAATTCAGCCGTTTATGCCTGAAACTCCTGAAATTATCTGGCGTCAGCTTGCTATCCCTGAAAATCAAAGAACATGGGATAGTGCAGGCATATGGGGAATTTATCAGCAGTCTGATGCGGTAACCACAGGAGAAATCATATTCCCTCGTATTGATCTTAAAAAGGAAATGGAGGCATTATCGGCTTTGACATCTACAGAAAACCAAAGTCAGGCACCTGCTGCCCCAAAAAAAACAGTGGATGAAAAGCCTGAAGGAATTGCCTTAATAGGAATAGACGATTTTGCCAAAGTTGACTTAAGGGTAGTAAAGGTTATTTCATGTGAAAAAGTAGAAAAAAGCGATAAGCTGTTAAAGTTGAAATTAGAATGCGGAACAGAGGAAAAACAGGTGGTGTCAGGTATTGCCAAATACTATACACCTGAGGAAATGGTGGGCAAGACACTGATTCTCGTGGCAAATTTAAAGCCGGTAAAGCTCAGGGGCATTGAAAGTCAGGGAATGATTCTTGCTGCAAGCAATAATGACAAACTTGTATTAGTCACAGTTGATAAGGATATACCTACAGGCAGTAAAGTTAGCTAAAGAATGGAGAATTTGCTTTGATTGACTCACACGCCCATTATGATGACGAAAGATTTGATAAGGATCGGCATCAGATTCTGCAGGACTGCATCTCCCATGGTGTAACACACATAGTTAATGCAGGAAGTAATATTGAAAGTTCAAAAAAGTCAATAGAACTGGCTAAAAGATACCCTTTTGTTTATGCAGCTGTAGGTGTTCACCCCCACGATGCTATAAAATGTGACATAAATACAATTGATACTCTCAAACTTCTGTCAAAAGCAGATAAAGTGGTGGCAATAGGGGAAATTGGTCTGGACTATCACTATGATTTTTCACCCCGGGAGGTGCAAAGAACGTGGTTTGCCAGGCAAATAGCCCTTGCACGTGATTTAAAACTCCCCATAATAATACACGACAGAGAATCCCACAAAGATATTTTAGATATAATTAAAAGTGAAAAAGCTAATGAAGTTGGGGGAGTATTTCATTGCTTTTCCGGGTCCAGGGAAATGGCGCGGGAGGTTTTGAACCTGGGTTTCAGAATTGGGCTGGGGGGAGCTATAACGTTTAAAAATGCCAGGAAGCCTGTTGAGGTATTGCGTTATGTACCTCTTGATATGCTTTTGGTTGAGACTGATTGCCCATATATGGCCCCTGAACCCCACAGGGGAAAGAGAAACTGGTCAGGTTATATTAAATATATTTTGGAGAAAATATCTGAAGTTAAGAAAATAGATTATACTTTGGCTGAAGAGGCTACATCAAATAATGCAATTCATCTGTTCAAACTGCAGTCCAATTACTAGGGGGGTTCCGGGGGAGTTCGCTATGAAAAAATTTGTAGTAGTTATGATCTCTGTTATTGTGCTCTTTGTATTTATTATGCTTAATTATCTGGTATGGGATAAAGAGAAACTGCAAAATCAACGGGAAAGTGACCGAATAGAACAGGATTGGTTAAGGGGGCAGAACCGTATTCTTTCAACCACAGTCAGTGAGTTGGAAGAAGCAAATAAAAAACTGGAAGAAGAGATCGCTTCCAAAGAAGAAGAGATAAGTGATTTAGAAGATATGCTTAATTCTGCCAGACAGAAGGAAACAGATGATTTGCAGGAAATACAGAAACAAGCAGAGGCGTTGAATCTTTTTAAAAGTATTATGAAAGAGGATGTAAAACTGGTGGCCAAAAACTGGTTCTTAAGTATAACCCAAAGGGCTTATCACGATTCACTGGCCCTTCTTGACAAAGATTTTACACTCTGGGGTAAATCCTTTGATGAAGAAGAATACATAGATTTTATTTCAAATATAAATTCAATCTCTTTAGCTGCAGATAATGGCTCAAACCAAGACAGCATTTTTACAATTCTTTATGGTGGGGAACCCCACCTTGTACAAGCCAATCTACTGGTCAATGCATATATTACAGAAGACAATCAAGAAAGCCTGCCCCATCTTGTTAACGGAATCAACACTTTGGAGGTAGGGTTTATTTACAATTCGGAGGAGAATTCCTGGGTAATATTGTATGTAACTACCAAAGAATAATGGTAACCCTTGACAAAAAAAACATTCATATATAAAATGTAAAAGCCTTGCATAACGATAAAATAGAGGGGTGTTTTTATCCTAAACATACAAAAGAGCGGCTGTTATGCCATTAATGGAGATACATACAGATAAAAGCAACAGTATTATTGCTAAAAATGTAATTAAATAAGGAGAGGAAGTTTGAATGAACGGATTTTATTTAACTTTCTTCAAACGTATACTCCCCCTTAAGCAATTGGCTGCACTGTTTATCCTGTCGGCATTAGCTGTAGTATCAGGAGTAAAACTATACGATGGGATCAGTAAGGATGTTAAGATTATTGATAACGGTAAGCCAATCATCGTAAAAACTATGAGTAACAGTGTTGATCAGGCTCTTGAAAAATTGGGCATCACAGTCAGGCCGGATGATTATATCAGCATGCCCCTTGATGCAAGTTTAGATAATGATTCCATGAATATTATCAATATTAAACGGGCAGTACCAGTTAGCATTATAGTCGATGGACAGCTTAGGGAGGTATGGTCCTACAAGGACACGGTAGAAGAAGTTATAGAAGAAAATGGTATTACTTTGAATCCATTGGATCGATTTGAAGGATTGACCCCTGCAACTTTGGTTACGGCGGATATGGTTATCCGTGTAGTTCGTGTAAGCGAAGAAATCGCAACCGAAGAGGTAGATATACCATTTACCGTAGTTGAAAGACCCAACAATAAAATGAATGAAGGCGAAACCCAGATCATTGCCAAAGGAGAAAACGGGGTAAGAGCGAAGTATTATAAAATTACCTATGAAGACGGGAAACCTGTCGACCGGATGTTCGTAAATGAAAAAGTGGTAAAAGCCCCTTTGGATCAGGTCGTTGAGTATGGAACAGTGATGAACTTCAGAAATTCCCGGGGTGATCTTGTAAGATACTCAAAGGTATTAAACATGAGGGCAACGGCATATACATCATCATTTGAAGACACCGGTAAGCATCCTGATCATCCTGCCTTCGGAATAACATATACGGGAATGCGGGCAAGAGTAGGCGTAATTGCAGTGGATCCAAAGGTAATTCCTCTGGGAACCAAACTTTATGTCGAGGTTCCGGGATCTGCTCCCGACTATGGCTTTGCTATTGCGGGAGATATTGGAAGCGCTATTAAAGGGAATAATATTGACCTATATTTTGATAGTCGTGAAGAAGTTAAAAAGTGGGGCAGAAGAAAGGTCGTTGTGTATATCCTGAATGAGCAGAACGACACCCGCTGGAAAGACAATACAGACGCATGTAAATAAAATTTTTAATTTGAGACAAGGGGGCAGATACCTTGTCTCTTTTGTTTATGATATGATGAAAAAGAATTATAACTAAGCCGGAGAGAGGATTACCTATGATTAACACAAACAAGGTTATAAAGGAACATGGGCTAAAGCTCACCAAATCTTTAGGTCAGAATTTTTTAACTGATATCAATATAATAAAAAAGATTGTTGAAGCAGGAGAGGTAAGCTCCTTCGATTTAGTTCTGGAAATAGGGCCGGGGATAGGCTCTATGACTGCGGAAATTGCGAAATGTGCGGGAAAAGTTATTGCGGTGGAAATAGATAAAAATCTTATTCCTGCACTCAATGAAAACCTGGGGATGTTTTCAAATGTGTCTGTAGTTAATCAAGATATCATGAAGACCGATATCAAAGAGCTGATTAAAGACTGGACAGGCCCATTAAAAGTTATCTCAAATTTGCCTTACTATATTACTACCCCGATTATTATGATGCTTTTGGAAACCGATATAGCCTGGGACACACTGGTGTTTATGGTGCAAAAGGAAGTTGCACTCAGGCTTGCCGCCACTCCTTCTACAAAGAATTACAGTGCCATATCATTAGCAGTGCGCTATTATTCTGATCCCAAGCTGGCATTTACAGTCTCCAGGAACTGTTTTATTCCAAAGCCCGATGTTGACTCGGCAGTGGTGAAACTCAAAAAACGTGATCTTGAATGTGTTGCCGATATTAGCAAAGAACTTTTTTTTAAAATTGTAAGAGCTTCCTTCAGTCAAAGACGTAAAACTCTTCTTAACTCCCTGGGGTCACAAGGCTGGCTGAAAGGGGGAAAAGAACGTCTCCGGGATGTTCTTTGCAAACTTGGTATAAAAGAAGCTGTTCGCGCTGAGGAACTGGATATTGAGGATTTTGCCAGTCTGTGCCGGGAACTGGAGAAATAATCTGCCGGGAATTATGGGGGAAATGTTATATCAGCCTGATCAGATGCGTATACTTTCATGAAAGAGTCTGATCAGGTGGTATTATGCAGGCAGGATTTGCGAGAAAATATGCCATAATGGAAGAGCTTGACGGCGGATTCAGTACAGGAAGCAGGCCTGAGGCATTTGTGCGTTTAGATTGCTGGGAAGGCAGAATACAAGCTTCCATTCATGTTAAAGGGCTGAAACAGGGACCTTTTAAATATGTTCTCTACCTGATTTTCGCAAGAAATGACACACTTATACCTATAAAAGCGGGGAATGTAAATATTTCTTATGGCAGTATGCAAAGCGGGCTTTCTATAGAATCAGATACATTAAATAATAATTATATAAAACCCGATTCTATACGTTTTGCTGCACTGACTGCCGAAAGCCAGAACAAAAAATGGATTCCGCTTTTTGCCAGCTTTGAGAAAAGCCATAAATGGGACGAGAGTATCAGACAAATAATTTTGATGAGTACAGTAAAAGAAGAAAAAGAAGAAACTATTCCTGAACCGGGAATAGCTTTTACAGGGAAAACTGCCGGTTTACCTGAGTCACAGCCGGCTATGAAGAAAGAAACAGTATTCGTTTCCCCCGATCAAGATCAAACTTCCGATAAAGCTGCAGCCATTGATACAATTAATTATTCTTCAAAAACATATCCGGTTTCGGATTATACAATAAAACACAATGAACCTGGAAGGATAAAATGGAAAGATTCTTCTGCCGGTACCTGCGATATAGAAAAGCTGGAAGGTCTTCTCAGCAACAATTTTGAAGTTCATTATCCCTTTAAACGTTCCAGCAGGGGATATTCATGGTACCGGGTTTCAGATTTGGCAAAGCTCAGCAATATTATGTATATGTCAGGAATTAATGTTCCTTTGTTTGCAAATCCCAAAATTTTAGTCGGATTATTTAAGCACAAGCACATTCTCGCAGGTATTTACCGCGGGGATAATGGCTCAAAGTATTATGTAATCGGTGTTCCGGCCAGGGATGAAAGAGATAATAAACCCTTTGACAATGCCTGCAGATGGGTGCCGGTTCAGGATAATTCGGTACGTGATATGGGAGGATACTGGTTAGTCTATGTAAGTCTCAAATCCGGTGAAATAGTAGTTTAAAATACTTCCTGTCTTATATCCCGGGACATATGTGAATTAGGGATAGATACCGTATTTTCTGTAATAAATGACACTACGGATTTTTTTAATATGACTTTTCTTTAATCATATCAATAATTTAATGAGTCTTTTAAACAAAGAAAAATATTTGTTTTCTCTATTGACAACATGATAAAATCTTAATATAATTCCTAGTAATTCATATAAATCCTATAAGATTTATATTATTATGAAAGCAGGCGTTATATATGAGATTAATATTTGGAAAACTGCTTCGCCAAAACTTTAGAAACGGACGAATGCGCCACTGTTAAAAAATCATGATAAAACAAAAACTTATTTATAAGAAAGGATTTTTTGACATGGCAAATAAAAAGTACAAATTTGAAACATTACAGATTCATGTTGGGCAGGAAAAGCCCGATATCGCAACTGACGCAAGAGCAGTGCCTATATATGCCACTACATCCTATGTGTTTAAGGATAGTGTCCAGGCTGCCGGCAGGTTTGCTTTGACTGAAAGCGGAAACATTTACACAAGACTTCAAAATCCTACAACAGACGTTTTTGAAAAGAGAATAGCAGCTTTAGAAGGTGGAGCTGCTGCCTTGGCTACCTCCTCAGGTTCGGCTGCAATTGGCTATGCTATCCAGAATATTGCTGTTGCCGGAGATCATATTGTATCTTCAAAAACCATATATGGAGGCACATACAATCTCTTTGCAAATACTCTTACCGATTTCGGCATAGAAACCACATTTGTTGATGGAAGCGATGCAATAAATTTTGAAAATGCAATTAAGCCCAATACAAAAGCAATATTTATTGAGAGTTTGGGAAATCCCAACAGCGATATTATCGACATAGAAAAAGTTGCCGGGATTGCGCATAACAACGGAATTCCCCTGATAATTGACAGCACTTTTGCAACTCCATTCCTTCTTCGCCCCATTGAATATGGTGCAGATATAGTCGTTCACTCAGCAACTAAGTTCATTGGTGGGCATGGGACGGTAATGGGCGGTGTCATAATAGACAGCGGAAAATTTGACTGGACACAGAACGACAAATTTCCTGGCCTTTCAAAGCCAAATCCAAGCTATCACGGTATTGTATTTACTGAGGCCTGTGGGGACCTGGCTTATATAGTTAAAATCAGGACTACTCTGATGAGAGATACCGGGGCAACAATAAGTCCATTTAACTCTTTTCTTCTCCTTCAGGGGCTTGAGACGTTGTCCCTCAGAGTTGAGCGCCATGTTGAAAATGCATTAAAAGTTGTAGAATATCTTTCAAAGCACCCGCAGGTTGATAAGGTGAACCATCCATCTTTACCCAATCGTCAGGACCACGCTTTATATAAAAAGTATTTTCCAAAAGGTGCAGCGTCAATATTCACATTTGAGATTAAGGGCGGTTCCAAAGAAGCACAGAAATTCTGCGAGAGTTTAGAACTGTTTTCCCTGCTGGCAAATGTGGCTGATGTAAAATCATTGGTTATTCATCCTGCCTCCACAACACATTCCCAGCTAGATGAGGACGAATTGCTGGACTGTGGCATAAAACCCAATACAGTGCGGCTTTCAATCGGAACAGAACATATCGATGATATTATTGCAGATTTAGAGCAAGGTTTTGTTTCAGTAAAGTAATATTTGTAATGAGCTTATGAAGTGCACTCCTAAAATCAGTAAAGGGGGTGCACTTCAGTGTACTTAGAAGGCTATTATTTCAAAAATTAACATTACTTTTTTCAATAAGTCAAGTATTTATTTACATCGGGGTGCTATAACATATATAATAAGACATAATTAAGAAGGATGTATAAATTTTTGTACAGTTTATATTAAAATGGAGGAATATATATGGCTGGTATTGTTGTAGTTGGAACTCAATGGGGAGACGAAGGTAAAGGTAAGTATATTGACATCTTATCCGGTGATTCGGATTATGTTGTAAGATACTCCGGGGGCAACAATGCCGGGCATACCATTGTTTATGAGGGTTCAAAACACGCATTTCATCTTATACCGTCAGGGATGTTAAGAAAAGGCAAGACCTGTATTATTGCAAATGGTGTGGTTATTGACCCTGCAGTATTGATAAGGGAAATCGAAAGACTTAAAAAACAGGGTTTAGAAACAGCGGAATTGTTCATAAGTGACAGAGCTCATGTTATTATGCCCTGGCATATTGCACTGGATAATCTTCAGGAGAAAATGAGAGGCAAGGAAGCACTCGGTACCACAAAGAGAGGCATAGGACCTGCCTATGCAGATAAGGCTGACAGAAGCGGAATCCGGATGGGAGATTTATTGGATGCCGATTATTTTAAGGAAAGAGTCTATGGAAACATAAAAATAAAGAACGCTATTATTGAAAAAGTTTACGAAGGCACTCCCATCGATCCTGAAAAAACTATCGATGAATATCTCGGTTACGCAGAAAAGCTCAGGCCATATATAACTGATGTAAACTCCATTATCCATAGAGCTTTGGAGGAGAGTAAGGTTGTGCTTTTTGAAGGGGCACAGGCTACCTTCCTGGATCTCGATTTTGGAACATATCCATATGTTACATCAACCAATCCAATCTCCGGAGGTGTATGCATAGGTGCCGGAGTGGGACCAAAAATGATTACTGAAGTTCTGGGGGTTATGAAGGCATATACTTCAAGAGTGGGGCTTGGTCCTTTTGTTACTGAACAAGATAATGAAATTGGCGACAAAATCCGTGAATATGGACATGAGTATGGTACAACAACCGGGCGTCCACGCAGATGCGGATGGCTTGATCTTGTTATGGTAAAATATTCAGCCAGAATTAACGGCCTTACAGGACTTTGCATCAATCATATAGATACAATCGGGAAAATTGACAGCATTAAGATTTGCGTGAATTACAAATTAAACGGGCAAATAATTGATTATTACCCTTCAAATCTTAAAGAACTTGCTCTCTGTGAACCGGTATATGAAGAATTTGAGAGCTGGCAAGGACTTGATCTTTCACGGGTTCGGCGCTTTGAAATGCTTCCCGAACCAGCAAGACAATATATATGCAGAATTGAGGAGATTATTGGTGTACCTGTAAAGTATATTGGTGTGGGCCCAGGTCGGGAGCAGACTATAACTATGTAAGTATAAGTTGGAGAATAACTATGAACCTGCTTATAGACGATTGGAAAATAATACAGGATGGTTTTTCAAAACAGAAGAATCGTTTTTTTGAAAGCATAATGTCTTCAGGAAATGGAAGAATGGGGCTAAGAGGGAATCACGAAGAGGATTATTCGGGTGATACTCTGAAAGGCACCTATATAGCAGGTGTTTATTATCCGGACAAAACCAGGGTTGGCTGGTGGAAGATCGGGTATCCTGAATACTTTGCAAAGGTATTGAATGCAATTGATTTTATAGGCATTAAAGTAAAAATTAACGGGGAGAACATTGATCTTGCCACCTGCAGATTTTCTGATTACAGAAGAGAGCTGGACATGAAAGAGAGTGTTTTGAGAAGAAACTTTACTTTTTTCGACCCTTCTGGCTCAAAGTATGAAATTAAAACGGAGAGATTTTTAAGCTATCACGAAAGTGATATAGCGGCAATAAAATATTCCATTAAAGCTCTTAACAATGACGGAGAACTGGAGTTGCTGCCTTTTCTCAATGGTGATGTAAGAAATGAGGATGCCAATTATCAGGAGAAATTTTGGGAATATGTATCAAGTTCAGCAACCGAATCTGTTTCTTATTTACACATGAAAACATTAAAAACCAATTATAATGTATCTGCAGCTTTTACATGGAATATTACAGGCACAGATACTCTGGAGAAAGAAACAGTAAATTTAAACAACGGCGAGTTTGTAGGTACACGGATAAAAGTTAATATTCCTGAAGGCAGAACTGTTACTCTGGAAAAATATATTTCAGTAACAAGTGACAGATATTACGAAACCAATGAAATAAGCAAGATTTCACAAAGAAAGGCTCAAGAAGCCCTGGATAAGGGGTATAATAGTCTGTTTGATGCCCATAAGGGGAAATGGGCTGATATATGGAGTATGAGTGATATTACCATTATAGGCGATGCAGCAGCCCAGCAAGGGATAAGATTTAATATTTATCAGCTTAACTGTACGTATTCAGGAGATGATCCACAATTAAACATAGGACCCAAGGGTTTTACCGGAGAGAAATACGGAGGGGGTACCTATTGGGATACCGAGGCTTATTGTTTATATTTTTACTTAGGAACAAGGAAGCCTGAAATAGCCAGGAATCTGTTGGAATACCGTTATAATCATCTTGAAAAGGCGAAGGAGAACTCAGCTAAACTGGGAACACGGGGAGCTTTGTATCCCATGGTGACCATGAATGGTGAGGAATGCCATAATGAATGGGAAATCACCTTTGAAGAGATTCATAGAAATTGTGCAATAACCTATGCAATAAAGAATTATACCGAGTATACAAATGATGAATCATATCTTTTGGAAAAAGGAATAGATGTGTTTGTTGAGACCTCCAGATACTGGGTTTCAAGAGTGAATTACAATTCCAAAAAAAATGTTTACATGATACTTGGTGTTACAGGACCCAATGAATACGAGAACAATGTAAATAATAACTGGTATACGAATCGTATGGTAAAATGGAGCCTCAAATATACCGTTGACACTCTGAAAATTATGGAAGAAAACCATAAGCCACTATACAAAGAAGCGATTGACCGCCTGGGTATTTCACCTGATGAAACGGAAAAATTCAAAGAAATCAGTGAAAAGATGTATCTTCCGGAGGATAAAGAGCTGGGTATTTTCCTTCAGCAGGACGGATTCCTTGATAAAGATATAAAACCGGCAGACCTGCTTAAGCCATCCGATCTACCCTTAAACCAGAACTGGTCATGGGACAGAATACTAAGATCATGTTATATAAAGCAGGCCGATGTTCTTCAAGGATTGTGGTTCTTAAATGACGAGTTTACTAAGGAAGAAAAAATAAGAAATTTCAAGTTCTATGAACCCTTGACGGTGCATGAATCTTCTCTTTCCCCATGCGTCCATTCTATTCTGGCAGCTGAAGCAGGATATAGAGAAAAAGCCTACGAGCATTATCTGAGGACTGCGAGGCTGGATCTGGACAACTATAACAATGACACCGATGACGGACTTCATATTACTTCTATGGCAGGCACATGGATGACCATTGTATCTGGTTTTGCCGGGTTGAGAATCAAAAAAGGGAAGCTGCATCTTAATCCTTTTAAGCCAGAATCATGGAAGGAGTATTCCTTCTGCCTGGTATTCAGAGATCGTATTATAAAAATCACCGTATGTGACACAGATATAACAATTAATCTGGAAAAAGGGGATCCCTTTGATATAACACTATATGAAGAGAATGTGACGGTAAGGGAAGGCAGAAACCAATACAGGCGATAGATTGTGGGGGAACTATTACATGTTAAAAATATGCAAGTTCAACTGGCGACAGCCTGGCGAAACCGGCGGAAAGAAGAAAAAACCGGGGATAAGACTCCCCGGTTTTACTGTGAATATGCCTAAATTGCTAAATCCACATGTTGTATAGTTCCCACCTGACCGTTTTCTTTAAGGAAAATACCTGTTGAACGAATCTGGCCTAATGAATCGTTAGCTGCAGTTTTAAGTCCATACTCCGAGCGAACATTGCCCAGATAAATAGCCCCCACTCCAACCTGTCCTAAGGCCAGGAGGGTTTTGGCGCCATTCTCATCCAGAGTCCAGATTCTCAGCTTATCGAATATTTCGTCATTCTCGTCTATCCAGCCGTTTTGGTCTTCGTCATATACTGCCAGCTCATTAAATCCGTTACCGCTTTGGGGACCGAAAAGCTCGCTGCCATCATCAATAATATTGTTATTGTTGCGGTCCAGAGCTAAAAAACCTGAACCCATTCCGGTGAAAGCAATGTTATCCTTTTTGCCGTCACAATCAATATCAAAGTAGTAGTTCCTGTCACCAAGAGACGCCGAAGCATTCTTAAAATTGATGACAAGGGGATCGAGCAGGGCATCCCCAGCGCGGATGGATATGTGTTGATAACTCATAAACTCACGGCTGACATTAAAATTCAGATTGAAGTTTATTGTACGGCCGTCTTCGGTTATCACACTTCCGGAAGAACCAAATGACATACTTTCAGCCTCACGGTAAAATTCATGCCTGTCATACCTTAGGCCCCAGCCAAGAGGCGTTGGTGTATTCTGACCGGAGCCTGTTGTTTCCTTACTTTGTAGCTCTTCCGGTTCGAAAACTTTAAGTTTGATTTTTTTACCGGTGAGGACATAGATAAAGTGCTCAATCAGTCTGATTTTTTCCTTATCCTTGTCAGTTAATTCAACAGCCACAGTGTTTTGAGGATCACCTGGGGTTGATATGTCGGAATTTTGCTGCAGTGCTTTTCCTTTCTCTGATATGTCAATAAGGATGTTCTCTTTTGTAATTTGATTCTGTTCCTGAACCCAGAACTGAATTGTTTCTTTTGCAGAGTGATGCTTGACAGCAGACCATTGAGCGTTCATCTGAACGCGTGAATCCGCAATTTTCATAAGACATGCCTCCTTGCAAAAACAACTATCCCTAGTTATGAATTTGTTATTAATTATATCGGCAGTTTCAGTGAATGCATCAAGCAGTGTTTTATTGTATGATATAAATATAGAAGTAAAGAGGTTAGGGATAGTAATGAATAAATGGGATGATTTTGTAAGAGCATGCTCCTCCTGTAACAAATGCGGACTTTATCAGAACAGAAGAAATGTTGTTATAGGGAGAGGATTGGTTAAACAAGTTCCCATACTTTTTGTAGGGGAAGGCCCGGGAGAACAGGAGGATATTAAGGGCGAAGCCTTTGTTGGCAGAGCCGGAAAACTTCTTGATCTTCTTTTAGATGCTATGGAAATAAAACCTGAAGATTACTATATTACAAATGTGGTTAAATGCCGTCCTCCCAATAACCGTATCCCAACTAAGGATGAGGTTGATGCCTGTATACCCTGGCTGAGATATCAATTTAGCGCAATAAAGCCGTCAATAGTGGTATGCCTTGGATCAACTGCTGCTAAGGCTCTGATAGATAACGATGTTAAGATTACTGAAATCCGTGGCAATTGGATTGACAAGCAAGGGAAAATACTGATTATGCCTACATATCATCCGGCGGCGGTGTTGAGGGATAATGGCAAAAGGGCTGACTTCTATCTTGATGTTAAAAAGGTTCGGGATAGATTATTTCAAATGACTTCAGGCTAAAACTAAGGCAGAACACTTAAACTTGTCTGCCAGCATATCATAGTATATGAGTTTTAAGCCAAGAGGTTTTTTAATGTACTATTTAGATAATGCGGCCACATCATTTCCTAAGCCAGTAGAAGTCTATGACAGAATGAACCGGTTTATAAGGGAATCCTGTGCCAATCCCGGGCGTTCATCCCATGAGATGGCAAGAGATTCGGCAACTTGGGTAATGAAAACAAGAGAGGCTGCAGCAAGCCTTTTTAATATTGATAACCCGCTTAGGATAGGATTTACCGCCAATGCTACTTATGCCCTGAATATGGCCATTCAAGGTGTTCTTAAAAAGGGCGACCATGTCATAACAACAGCAATGGACCACAACTCGGTCTTAAGACCTTTATATGAGCTTCGGAGCAAGGGAATAATAGATTATTCAGTTATAATGCCGTATAACTCATTTGGGGCCATAGACGCTTTTGCAGTATCCAGGGCTGTGAGAGCCAATACCAGGCTGATAGTATTGACAGTATCATCAAACGTAACCGGCACTATTATGCCGTATGAGGAAATCGGGGAAATAGCACGGAAAAAAGGGATTATTTATCTGATTGACGGTGCCCAGGGAGCCGGTGTATTGCCACTGGATGTAAAAGCTATGAACATTTCAATGCTGGCATTTCCCGGCCACAAAAGTCTGATGGGTCCACAAGGAACAGGAGGATTGTACGTAAAAGAGGGAATTAACTTAAAACCCATTATACAGGGGGGGACAGGCAGCCGCTCATTTGAAACAGTCCAGCCACTTTTTATGCCGGACATTATAGAATCTGGAACTTTAAATACCCCGGGAATTGTAGGGTTGGGTGCCGGAATTGATTTTATATTAAAAACAGGAACAAATAATATTCTGAGAAGAAAAGAGCATCTTATTGCAAAACTTTACGAAGGTTTGGCAGTACATAGAAAAATAAAATTGTATTCAACAGCGGAAAATCATAAAAACAGCGGCATAATTGCTTTTATTATTGATGGTATGGACTCTTCCGAAATAGCCAACATTTTGGATTCCAGGTATCATATTGCAGCCAGGTCCGGTTTCCATTGTGCTCCTTTAGCCCATAAAGTATTGGGCACAGAAAAAACCGGCCTGCTAAGGCTTAGTTTGGGATATTTTAATACCCCTGACGAAATTCAATACACTATTGACAGCATCAAAGAGATTGCTGATGATGATAGAAGTTAAACATCAATAAAAGTAATTTCGGGAAACGAACCCAGCCTCAAAGGGACAATGACATTGCCCAGCCCGCGGCTTATATAAACCGGGGTATCATTAATTGTATGGAGACCTTTACGGTAACCTAATCTACAGGTTACCTCTTTTCTGAATAATTTGTATTCCAAACCGAAGGGCATCCAGATCTGGCCGCCATGGAAATGGCCTGACAGCAGGACATCAACCTCGCCGGGCAATAATG
>DUNT01000007.1 GCA_012839205.1 Clostridiaceae bacterium | reverse complement strand
CATTGGCGTGTATAGCTATACAGTCCAATCAAAACGATCAGCATGGCGGGCAGAGTATCCCGAATTTTGATTATGGACTTGCCCCGGGAGTGGCCAAGACCTATAAAAAAATATATACCGCAAACCTCTACAGAGCAATTTCCCTGTTAGTTCCCGAATCAGGAATAACAAGAGAAGACATAAAGAAAAAAATATCTGATATTGAAAAGAGCTACGGACTGTTTCCATCTCTTGAGATGTCGACAGAGTATAAGGAAAAAGAAAAAGAAGTGATACTGCCAATAGTAGGTGATGAAGACATTTATAAAAAGATACAGTCTTTTGCAACAAATCTTGCTCTTGAAGAAACTGAGAAGGAAACAGCTCAGGCCATGGAAGGGTTAGTACATAATTTAAACACCATGCATAGCAGGGCAGGAGCACAAACCCCCTTTTCAAGCATTAATTATGGAACTGATACATCTGCCGAGGGACGTATGGTAATCCGAAACGTATTGCTGGCAACAGAAGCCGGGCTTGGGAATGGAGAAACGCCTATTTTCCCTATACATATCTTTAAGGTTAAGGAAGGTGTGAACTATAACCCAGAAGATCCTAACTATGATTTGTTTAAGCTGGCATGCCGTGTAAGTGCCAAGCGTCTTTTCCCTAACTTTTCATTTCTGGATGCACCCTTTAATAAGACTTACTACAAAGAGGGTCATCCGGAAACTGAAGTGGCGTATATGGGCTGCCGTACAAGAGTATTGGGAAACACGTATGACAAAAACAATGAAATTACATATGGCAGAGGCAATCTTAGCTTTACATCAATCAATCTGCCCCGTATAGCAATTAACAGCAATGGGAATGTGGAATGGTTCTTTGAAGAGCTGGAAAGAAAAATGGAACTGGTTACAAAACAGTTACTGGATAGGTTCCAGATACAGGCATCAAAGACGGTAAGAAACTATCCTTTTTTAATGGGACAAGGTATATGGATTGGTTCGGACAAACTTTCCATCGATGATAAGATTGGTGAAATACTTAAAAACGGAACATTATCGGTAGGGTTTATTGGCCTTGCCGAGGCTCTTGTAGCGCTTACAGGCAGCCATCACGGTCAGACTGTTGAATCCCGAAATCTCGGTCTTGAAATAGTTGGTTTTATGCGTGATTACTTAGATCGCCTGAGCCAGGAAAAACAGCTTAATTTCACCCTGCTTGCAACACCTGCTGAAGGGCTTTCGGGAAGATTCCTTCGTATCGACAGAAAGAAATATGGTATAATCCCCGGAGTTACAGATAGAGACTACTATACTAACGGATTTCATATTCCGGTATACTTCCCTGTTTCCGCATATGAAAAAATTCAGATAGAGGCACCATATCACGCTCTTACTAATGCAGGCCATATAACTTATGTAGAGCTGGACGGGGATCCTAACAAGAACCTTCAAGCCTTTGAACAGGTAATACGTACCATGAAGGAATCAGGTATAGGCTATGGTTCAGTAAACCATCCTGTAGACAGGGATCCTGTTTGCGGCTATAACGGTATTATTGATGACGAATGCCCGGGATGCGGGAGAAAAGAAAAGGATGGTCCGTATAAGTTTGAGAGAATCAGGCGTATCACGGGTTACCTGGTTGGCACACTTGACAGATTCAACGATGCCAAGCGGGCGGAGGTGGCAGATCGTGTCAAGCACAATGTCCAGTAAGATACGGGTAGCCGGTATTGTCAATGATTCTATTACTGACGGGCCCGGTCTGAGACTCACATTGTTTATGCAGGGATGTGAAAGAAACTGTCCAGGCTGCCATAATGAAAGTGCATTACCATTAGACGGCGGAAATCTGTATGATGCACAGGAGATTATGGATATAATCAGGAAGAACCCAATGCTCTCAGGAGTCACATTTAGCGGGGGAGAGCCAATGCTTCAGGCAGAGGCTCTTTTGCCCCTGGCATGTATGATAAATGAAGCAGGACTTGACCTTGCCATATATACCGGATTTACATTTGAAGAATTACTTAACCAGGGTAATGTTTCGGTTATGGAGTTATTAACCTATGCACAAATCTTGATAGACGGTCCGTTTATACTTGAAAAAAGATCACTTAACCTAAGTTTCAGAGGTTCAAGCAATCAACGGATACTGAATATGAAAGAATCCTTAAGGCAGGGAAAGGCCGTTGAAGAACTCAGTCCTGTCTGGACAGGAGAATCTGATATTCGATAATTTTTTTTTGGCACAAAATATGCTATACTAGGTCGGTACATATCGATTGTTTCGGAGGAACCTTGTGGTAAAACTGTTTATTTACTTTAAAGGCTATATAAAAGAGAGTATACTGGGCCCTCTCTTTAAGCTTCTGGAAGCAACTCTTGAGCTGTTTGTGCCATTGGTTGTAGCAGCAATAATTGATACAGGTATTAAGAACAGTGACAGAAGCTATATTATTCGAATGTGTCTGATTTTGGTTCTACTGGGTCTTGCAGGGCTTGTGTTTTCTGTTATCGCACAATACTTCGCGGCAAAAGCAGCAGTCGGATTTATCAAAAAACTAAAACAAAAGCTGTTTTCACATATACAAACCTTTTCCTTTACCCAGCTGGATACAATAGGTACATCTACCCTTATTACAAGAATGACAAATGATATGAATCAACTGCAAACCGGAGTGAACCTTTCTCTCCGCCTTTTATTGCGCTCGCCATTTGTTGTGTTCGGAGCTATGGTAATGGCTTTTACTATTGATGTTAAAGCAGCTTTAGTGTTTGTGGCAGCAATTCCTGTTCTTTCTGCAGTTGTTTTTGGAATTATGATCTGGTGTATTCCTCTGTACAGAAAGGTGCAGGAAAGACTGGACAAGGTTCTGGGTCTTGCGAGAGAAAACCTTACCGGGGTTCGTGTTATACGTGCTTTCAACACAGAAGAAAATGAAATAAGAGAGTTTGAAGAAAAAAATGATGAGCATACCATAATGCAAAAGCACGTGGGTCGGATTTCTTCTCTGATGAACCCTATAACTTACTTAATTATAAACCTGGCAATTATAGCGCTTGTTTATACAGGAGCAATCCGGGTAGAATCAGGAATTATAACACAAGGAGCTGTTGTGGCATTATACAATTATATGTCTCAAATTCTTGTGGAGCTGATAAAACTTGCAAATTTGATAATCAACATTACCAAATCGGTTGCCTGCGGCAATCGTATACAGGCTGTGCTGGAGATAGAGCCGGATATTGAAGAGAATGATAAAACACCTGAGAAAATGAAATCAGATATTGTTGTTGAGTTTAAAGATGTGTATCTTCGATATAAAAACGCTGGAGATGACTCTTTGTCAAATATAAATTTCAAGGTCAGGCGTGGAGAAACTATAGGAATTATAGGAGGTACAGGTTCCGGTAAATCATCCCTGGTTAATCTGATTCCCAGATTTTATGATGCTACATCAGGTGAAGTGATTATAGAAAGTATAAATATAAAAGATTATCCTGTTGAACAGCTGAGAAAGAAGATTGCTGCCGTGCCTCAAAAAGCAGTGCTATTCAAAGGTACAGTCAGGGAAAATATTCGCTGGGGTAAAAATGATGCTTCTGACGAGGAAATATATGAGGCCCTTACCATATCACAGGCAAAAGAGATGGTTGAGTCTAAGGGAGGGCTGGACTATGAAATAGAGCAGGGAGGCAGAAATCTTTCGGGGGGACAAAAGCAAAGACTTACCATTGCCAGAGCATTAATAAAAAAGCCTGAAATATTAATTTTGGACGATAGTGCATCAGCTCTTGATTATGCAACAGATGCGGCCTTTCGTAAGTCCATCAGGGAAATGGAGCACACTCCAACTGTTTTTATAGTATCCCAAAGAACTTCTTCAATCCAATATGCAGATAACATCATTGTACTGGAAGACGGAAAAATAGCCGGAATTGGCAAACACCATGAACTTATGGAATCTTGTCAGGTATACCGGGAAATATATGATTCACAGTTCAAGAAAGAGGGTGCATAACATGAAGGATAAATTTGATACAGGCACTCTAAGAAAAGTTTTTCAATATATAAAGCACTACCGTTTTTTGTTATTGGGCTCAATTATTCTTGCTGCTGTTACTGTAGCAATGACACTGTATATTCCTATACTTATAGGCCGGGCAATAGATTTTATTATTGGAAAAGCTGATGTTAATTTTCAAGCTGTATTAAAAATTTTATTACAAATCGGAATAATAGCATCTGTAACCGCCCTTTTACAATGGGTGATGAACATTATCAACAATAAAATCACATTTCACGTAATTAGAGATATTCGTGACGAGGCATTCAAAAAAATTCAGATTCTGCCACTTAAATTTCTGGACAAACATCCCCACGGAGAGATAGTGAGCCGTTTGATTTCGGATACAGACCAATTTGCTGAAGGACTGCTTATGGGATTTACCCAGCTTTTTACCGGAATTACAACTATTATTGGAACCTTCTTATTCATGCTTTCTATCAACTGGATTATAACCGCTGTTGTTGTTATACTTACTCCGTTGTCTTTACTTGTGGCAAGTTTTATTGCCAACAGAACATACAATATGTTTAAAATTCAATCCGAAATCAGAGCCAAACAAACATCCTTCATCAATGAAATGATAAGCAATCAGAAAGTTGTCCAGGCCTTTTCCCGGGAGGCTAAAACACTGGAGGAATTTGATAAGGTGAATGAGAAGTTGGAAAAGAGCTCTTTAAGAGCTATTTTCTATTCGTCTCTCACAAACCCCAGTACAAGGTTTATAAACAATGTTATTTATGCCGGTGTTGGTTTAACCGGAGCATTAGCTGCTGTCGGTGGCAGTATATCGGTAGGGGGCTTAACTAGCTTTCTTAGCTATGCCAATCAGTATACAAAACCATTCAATGAGATTTCCGGAGTAATAACAGAGTTTCAAAATGCTCTTGCATGCGCCTCGAGAATTTTTGACCTTATAGAGGAGGAACCACAGGTTCCGGATTCTGATGATGCAATAATACTAAAAATTGCCAGTGGAAAAGTAGACCTTAATAATGTTGAATTTTCATATACAATAGACAGAAAACTTATAAAGAACCTGAACCTTAATGTAAAACCCGGCCAGAGAGTGGCTATTATCGGGCCTACAGGAAGCGGGAAAACAACTATAATTAATTTACTTATGAGGTTTTATGACGTAAATGATGGCAGTATTGAGATGGATGATATTGATATCCGTGATATAACAAGAAGGAGCCTCAGAAGAAACTTTGGGATGGTTTTACAGGAAACATGGCTGAAATCCGGTACAATTCGTGATAATATTGTTATAGGTAAATCGGATGCAACAGAAACAGAAATAATTGAAGCGGCAAAGGCATCACATGCCCATAGCTTTATAAAGCGCCTTCCTTATGGATATGACACCATTATAGGTGAGGATGGCGGAAGTCTTTCACAAGGCGAAAAACAGCTGTTATGTATAGCAAGGGTTATGCTGGCCCTGCCGCCTGTTCTGATACTGGACGAGGCCACATCATCTATTGACACCCGCACTGAACTCAAAATACAGGAAGCTTTTGCAAAGATGATGAAGGGCAGAACCAGTTTTATTGTAGCCCACAGGCTTTCAACAATAGTGGAAGCAGATACAATACTTGTTTTAAAAAACGGTTCTATCATAGAACAGGGTAACCATAGAGAATTGCTCAATAAAAATGGTTTTTATGCAAGGCTGTACAACAGTCAGTTCACTGTATAGAGATTGACATAAAACATAAAAAAATCTTAAATTTATGGTGATGTATTTATGCTGTCAGTATTTAAAGAACGACCATCAATAGTATTGGAAGCACAAAAAGCGAGGTTTAAGCCTCATTTTATTATTCAGGTTTTAATTTTTATAGCTTTATTTTTAACTATACAGTTGGCAATGCTTATACCTTTGCTGGCATATGGCTTTGTTTATTTTCTGAAATCAGGCATCGGCGGAAGGGATATATTCTATGATCCGGAAAAGTTAACAAGGTTACTGGCAGGATTACAGGACAATATGATTCTTCCCTCGTTGATTTGTACAGTTATAATGACCATTTTAACAATAATATATTGCAAAGCTATTGAAAGACGCAGCTTATATTCAATGGGCTTTGTCAGGAAAAAGGCTTTTCAGGATTATATTATTGGCGGTGGCATTGGTATAATAATGCTTTCCGTTGCATTACTGATATCTTTTATATGCGGAACCATTACATATGAAGGATACATTTTAGGAGACGGTATTGGACTGCTGCTGTTGTTTTTACTTGGTTTTATAATTCAGGGAATGGGTGAGGAGGTTCTATTAAGAGGATATTTCATGATTTCCGTTGCAAGTAGAAACTCAATACTTTTGGCTGTAATATCTAATTCAGTTTTATTTGCAGTACTTCACATATTTAATAACGGTATTGATGCGATTCCTCTGATAAACCTGACCCTGTTCGGAATTTTTGCTTCTCTTTATACCCTTAAAACAGACAGTATATGGGGTATTTGTGCTCTTCACACAACCTGGAACTTTGCACAGGGAAATATATTTGGCATAAAGGTAAGCGGCATAGACACTCAGGTTTCATTGTTTTCTTTTAAACTAAAAGATGTTGGCACTATAATAAATGGCGGCTCGTTTGGTTTGGAAGGTGGCCTGGCGGTAACCCTGGTACTGGTAATAGGCATTGTTATTCTCCTTTCATTAGAAGGAAGAAAGGTAAGAATGGAACCTGAGAAGGGTATGGGAGATTGAAATGAAAGTGAAAATTTATAGATCATGCTTTATTGTTTTTGCTTTTATTATGGTGTTTTCCATAAT
>DUNT01000111.1 GCA_012839205.1 Clostridiaceae bacterium | reverse complement strand
TAAGACATGATGATCCCTACAGGCCTATGTCAATAGAGGGGGACACCTTTATAAAACCTGATGGCACAGAGGTAGTATTAAAGGTTGGCCCATCCGGAGTATTGGGAGAGGGGCAAGGCTGTGCGACAGAAATAGGGCGTGCCCATCCCAATGGAAAGCTGATAGAAGATGGTGATTTATGCTCACATGATAGCTTTTTAGGTCAGCCGTATTTGGTAGATAAGAAGACAGGAGAAGGGCATTATATAAGGGAATGGCATGCAATAGCAGAACGGTTGAGACATGATGCCTTAAAAGAACTGGGTCATCCAGAAGAAGGAACTACTTATGGACCATGGTTATTATATAAGTATGGTGGTTGGGCTTGGATTGGTCCTTAATAAAGCGGGGTAGTAACAATGCGAAAAAAATATATGTTTTTATTAATAGTCTCCTTGCTATTAATAAATTTATTAATTGGTTATATAAATGTTTACGCTGGGAACAATGATAGTTTACCCTCATATGGTTATTCTGGAAAGGGCGATGACAAATGGAAATATAATTCCAACTATTCTGGAATGAGAATATCAATATACTGGGCTCCTACACAAAAAGATTTCGATATTGGGTCTGATAGAGTAGTTCAGCTTGGTAAAACAACAGATGTCTCCAAGACAGGGCCATGGTATAAGGTAAATATCCACACAGGGTTTTCAGTATTTTGGTATATGAATAATGACAATTTTGGGAAAGGTCTGCCGTATAGGTATAAAATATCTGATATTGAGCCTTACACCTGGGTCGGATACGACGACAGCCCCGAAATTCAACACATAGTAAACGAAATGCCAGATGTCTGGACAGGAACCAAGCCCGAGTGGGATAATTGGTTTGAAGGGCCTATAAACCGAATAACCAAGGAAAAAGGCTTTGAAAATATCCCTGAAATTGCCAGACTTTGCGGAGCTGAAATATCTTCAGAGCAATTCAAAAAAGGCGAGCTTGATATCTTCGGAAACAAAAAATCCGGCGTATACAAAATCTTCTTTGAGCCTGTAATCTACCCTATTGTGGATGGGGTTTGCATGGCAATGACACTGAGAGATTTAATCCGCTGGGAAGAGGCCTTTGCCCGTAACGACATATCCACATCTGACGGAAAAGACCTCATAAATTGGATTACTCCGGTATTTGTCTTTACCGCCAATTCTCAGTTTCTGATTGAAAACGAACCCGCTATTTGTATGTACGGTAAAAATTCCAGAGATTATACCAACGCCTATAACCAGACAAAACTTCCTTTGTTTCAGAGTAATATTTCAAAAGCCGATTCATTCAAGGTAATTTATGATTCGCCTGATTTAGACACAAGAAGAGCCCAGAGAGCACGGATAAAAGAGCAGCTGAACCCGTTGGGAGGAATTATCTATAATTCAATGGGTGTCGGAGTCATAACCCCTCAAACCGAGGCCGACTTTGATATTATATACAACTCTCAGATTGTTACAGATAAAACTGTGGAAATCAATACCCCCGGCCAGGAAAAACATCAGATTTTCCTTACTCATAAAATTTTGAACGGCGTCTACTCAGATAATGACATTTCAAAAATAGAGTATTTTATTCTGGAGCCGGATGTTTCACCCGCAGATATTCCAACAGCGCCATTAAACCCCTCAATAACTCATACTGAACCTTCCAAAAACCCTGATCCTTCTATCTGGATTAATGCCGCCACAGGTGCGGGAAACAAGGTTACAATCGGAATGAAAATATATTTTCAAGACGGAACTGTATATCCTGCCAGCTCAGGTTTGACCTATGAAGACAAGTACATAATACATCACTTTACACTAAAGAATC